>JAJFMS010001145.1 GCA_020696885.1 Armatimonadota bacterium
AGATTCTTGTGGGTGTAGTAGCTGTCCCACTTCGGGTTGATGATGGCGCGGTTGAAGCGGACCTTGGAGGCGACGGTCTTCAGGATGTGATCGGCGCGCTGGGAGAGCTGGAAGTCGACCGTCTCGTCGATCTCCACGGCGTAGAAGTTGTGCACCCACACCCAGTCGACTTCGTGCTCGCCGATCTCCATCACGTTGTTGCGGAAGTCCGCCCGGTTCAGGCGGTGCCCTCCCACCCGGCCGACCCCGGCGAAGATCTGCCGGGTGACCAGGAACGGCATCAGGTAGGCCACCGAATCCCGGAAGAAGTCCTCGTCTAACCGCGCCAGGTAGTTCTCATGGCAGCCGAACGTGTGGCCGCCGAAGTGGTCGACGCTGTTGTTGTGGAAGCTGACCGCTTCGTCGAGACCAAGGTCGCGGAGGGCGTCCTGGATGATCCGCTGACCGGCCCGCTCGTGCGCGACCACGTCGAGAATTCGGGAGCATTCGGCAGTGGCGTACTCCTCGTGGTCTCCCACCGCGTCCACGTAGAGGCGCCCGCCGTTGCTGAGGAAGCCGCCGGCCCGCGCCGGCTCGAAGGTGTAGTCGCGGGCGTGGAGGTCGATCAGCCCCAGCCGCTGCTGCTGGAACACGTGGTTCTTCAGCTTCTCGACGATCTGCTCCGGCTTGCCGACCGCCGGATCGTGGACGAGGCAACCGAACTCCGTCTCGATCCCGAAGATGCGTCTATCCATTGGATCTAGCTTTCTACACCGGTTCCCGGAGCTGCGAGCAGTACGACCCGAGCGGAGAGCCTGGGATTAGCCGTGGCCGGAGAGGGCGGGCTCCAGCTCATCAGCGCGGAGCAGGCGGAATTTGCTCTCGCGGGCGGTGCGCCGCTCCAGCAGACCCACCTCCACCTTGCCGGCGGCGATCTCCGTCTTCAGCAGCTCGCCTTCGGACAGGATCTCTACTTCTTCATCCTCTTCGGTCTCGCGGCCCAGGCCCTGCGCTCGTCGTCCCGCCTCGGCCTTTCCCGCCGCCCAGACTTCCAGGCAGAGCTTGAGGGCCGAAGCCCGATCGACGGCCTGGTCCGCATTGGCGCTGAGCAGCTCCAGCATCCGGTTCTCGGCTTCCAGCGTGCCGGCCACCACGGAGTACCGGTTTTCCATTCGGTACTCGCCGTCGAAGCCGAGTGAGTAGAACCCGTCCTCCTCCTGACGGTCGCCGAGCTCCGCAAACAGGCCGCGGAAGACCAGCGGCGCCGTGAACGGATCCCCGAACGCCTTTTTGAGCGCGGGGGAGAGCACGGAGCCCACCAGTCGCTGGGCCGTGACGTCATCCGGCGAGCGCTGGAAGCCCTCGCGGTGGCAGAAGTCGATGGCAGCATTCCGCATCAGCTCGATGTCGGACTGGTTGCCGATGCCGCCGAAGATCAGGCGATCGTAGATCTCGTAGATCTTGCGCTGGGTGCGGTGCACGCTGAGTAGCAGTACGCCTTCCGGCACGCTCAGGCCCACCACCGGGCTGCCGTCCCGCAGGCGATGCTCGATGTACTCCGAGCGGGTGAGGATCGACTGGTTCCAATCGTAAGGTGTAAAGCTCATCTAGGGAAACGTTACTCCACCGGCTTGGCGAGACCCAGGTCCTCGCGGGGATTGATGTCTGCAACGATGCGCCGCATCTGCTCCGCGTCCACATCGAAGATGCCGTCCCGGTTGATGCCCCGGGCCACCGGCATCACCTTGGAGAAGCCGCCCGTGGCGGCGTCCAGGTCCGCGGCGATGTCGAGCAGGATGAGGCACTCCCGCAGCGCTTCTTCCAGCGACATCTCTCGAAACGGCTTTCGCGTGCGGATGATGTAGTCGAACGCACCGCGGATGCGCTCCGAGCCGGAGCCCGCCGCGCCGAACTCGGTGGTCTCGAAGCGGGCCCCCATGCCGTCGTAGAAGAAGATCCGACCCTCGTTGGTACGCGGATCGTAGGCGCTAACGATCGGGATGAACGCGCCGATCCCCTGCAGCGCCATCTGCAGGTTCCCGGCGATGGCCCGGGAGACTTCGCTCACCTTGCCGTCCAGGCTCATCTCCTGCAACTCGCGCCGGGCGTAGTACTTGAAGGCGTGCTTCAAATACCGGACGATCTCCAGCGCCTTCGCGAACGACCCGGAGATCGCGATGAGCGTGTAGTCGTCCAGCGTCAGCACCTTCTCGGCGCGGTCGAACATCACGCCCATGCCGGCCGTGGCCCGCCGGTCACCCACGTTGAGTACGCCATCCCGGTACTTCACCGCGATGACGGTGGTGCCGTGCGTATCAAACGTGGCCGGCACGGCGCCGTGTGAAACGGGCGCGTCACCGACGCGCCCGCTGTCGCCGGGGAAGTTCCCCAGGAGTTCTCGAAAGTCCCCGGTTCTGGATGGAGGCATAGGTGTTCAGGTGTTCAGGTGTTCAGGTGTTCAGGTGTTCAGGTGTTCAGGTGTTCAGGTGTTCAGGTGTTCAGGTGTTCAGGTGTTCAGGTGT
>JAJFMS010001146.1 GCA_020696885.1 Armatimonadota bacterium
AGCTCAGTTGCGCCGTCGTTTACCACGTGGACCGCCTCCTCGCCTTCCGCACCAACCAGCGACACCAGCCGATCGGCGTACAGGCGGGCTAGCTCGTACCCGGCGGGCTTCAGCAGGCGGCGGTAGTCCTGCACTGCCCAGCTCTCCACCGGCCAGCAGTCGTTGAACTGCCAGATGAGGCTGCCCTTGCAGAACTCCCCGCGGCGGTAATGCTCGATGCCGCACCGGAGCGCGTCCCGCTGGTTGAGCTGGGAGTAGTAGACCCAGTCCTCCAGCGTCTGCGGCTCCGGGTAGTGATCTGTCACGTAGCCGCGGCAGGTCTCCCACGCCTTCTTCGTCTTGTCGTGCCAGCGGACGATCGGACCTTCGAACTCCCGGTCCCCGGGGACGAGGGTGCGGTCCCACAGCGCCAGTGAGCAGGACGAGGCGAACCCGAACTCGGAGGAGAACCGGGCGTCCGAGTCCAGGTAGAAGCGCCAGTCGCCGCGGCCGTGCCACACGTCCCAGTAGTGGCTATCCCCGTAGCCGCCGGAGTTCACCTTCCCCGCCTGCGGACCGGTGGGCGGAATGCCGATCGGGCTGCTGGGGATGTAGGGGCGGCCGGGGTCCAGCTCGGCCACCACGCCGGGCAACACCGCCTCGTAGATCGGCTCGCCGTAGTAGCGGGGCGGGTGGTCGGTGGGCACGCCCCACTTCTCCTGCCACATCTGGTGGTTCTCGTTGTTGCCGCACCAGAGCGCCAGCGAGGCGCGGTCCCGGAGCCGCCGCACGTGGTGGGCCGCCTCCGCGCGGGCCACTTCCTGCTCCGCGGGGCCGTCCGGGTAGTAGCAGCAGGCGTAGGGAAAGTCCTGCCAGACCAGGATGCCGGCCTCGTCGCAGGCGTCGTAGAACGGCTCGGCCTCGTAGAAGCCGCCGCCCCAGACGCGCAGCATGTTGAAGCCCAGGGCACGGCAGTCCGCGATCTGCGCGTGGTAGTCCCGCACCGTGACGCGGGACGGAAAGGAGTCGTTCGGGATCCAGTTCGCGCCGCGAGCCCAGAGCGGGCGCCCGTTCACCACGAACTCGAAGCTCTCGCCGAACTCGTCCGCTTCCCGCCGCAGCGCGATCGTCTTCAGGCCGATCCGCTTTCGGACCTCCTGCCCGTTGCCCAGCCGCACGCTCGCCGGGTACAGGTGCTGCTCCCCCATCCCGTTCGGCCACCAGAGGCGGGCCTCGTCCAGCACCAGGTCCAGTTCCTGGAGAGCGGTGCTGCTGCTGCTCGCGGAGTGCTCCCCAAAGGTCAGCGTCACCTCCGCATCGCCGTCGACCACGGTTTCCGTCCACACCCGGAACCGGCCGTCCGGCAGCGGCTCCTGGCGCACCGTGAACGAGCGGATGCGGGCGGCGTACTCCACCAGCGCCACCGGCCGCCAGATGCCGCAGGAGAGCAGGCGCGGGCCCCAGTCCCACGCGGACATGTACCCCGCTTTGCGAACGAAGGCCCGCTCATCGAACCGCTCCAACACGTTCGGCAGCCCCTCCGCTGCGAA
Source organism: Armatimonadota bacterium (assembly GCA_020696885.1). The sequence continues at coordinate 1,530 of JAJFMS010001146.1, forward strand.
GTACGCCGCCCGCCGCTCCTGGCCCACCTGCACCGGGGAGCGGAAGTCGATTCGCAGCTCGTTCTCCCCCTCGCGCAGCCGGTCGGTAACGTCCACCTCCAGCGGCAGGAACATGCTGTCGTGCGCGGCGATCCGCTCTCCGTTCAGAGAGACCTCGCAGACGGTGTCCAGCCCCTCGAACTGCAGCACGCGGCGGGGCAGGCTCGGGTCCGGCGTCCAGTGGAACGTGGTGCGGTACGCCCAGTCCGCCTCGTCCACCCAGCGGCAGCCCAGCTCGCCCAGCCGGACGAACGGGTCCTGGATGACGCCGTTCGCCATCAGGTCCAGGTGCACGTGCCCGGGCACGGAGGCGGGCAGCCAGCGCTGGCGCTGGACATTCGGCTGCGGGTAACCCGGGCCGGGGTCGAGGTGGAGAAAGCTCCAGCCGGAGTGAAGAAGTGTGGTGCGCATTGGAAGAAAGTATAGACCATCGACCCCGCGTTCGAGCGTGGTAGGATGGGCATGCGACCTCAAACCCCGGCGCTCTCACACCCCATGATCTACGACGAAGCGATCGCCCATCTCGATTCCCTGGCACAGTTTGGCTGGAAGCTGGACCTGGCGCGGATCACCCGCCTCTGCGAGCTGGCCGGGCACCCGGAGCGCGCGTTCCGCTCCGTGCTGGTGGGCGGCAGCGCGGGGAAGGGCTCCACGTGCACCCTCCTGGCAGGCATCCTCCGCGCGGGTGGGCTCACCGTGGGCACGGCGCCGAAGCCGCACCTGCACACCCACCGGGAGCGGGTGCAGGTAAACGGGGAGCTGATCTCCGAGGCGCAGTTCGCCGGGCTGATGGAGCGGATCATCCCCCTGGCGGAGCAGGTGACCCAGGAAGAAGGCCCCCCCACCGTCTTCGAGGTGATGACCCTCCTCTCGTTCCTCCACTTCGCGGAGTGCGGGGTGGACATGGCCGTGGTGGAGGTGGGGCTGGGCGG
>JAJFMS010000086.1 GCA_020696885.1 Armatimonadota bacterium
GGTGTTCAGGTGTTCAGGTGTTCAGGTGTTCAGGTGTTCAGGTGTTCAGGTGTTCAGGTAGCCGGCACCGACCAGGTCGCGAGGTTACACTCGATCCTTGAATTTCAGAACTCGTAGCATTTCCCATGGCAAACGCTACGGATGCCGACCGCGAGCCCCGCACCGCTGTCCCTAACACCTGAACACCGAACACCTGAACGCCGCCCGTACGGGCTATTCCGCGTACTTCTCCTCGACCGTGCGGCGGAACTGGGCGGCGTAATCGTCGGTGCTGCCAGCGGGGAACTGGTTCAGACCCAGGTAGCGGAGGAGCGGCTCGAAGGCGTCTGCCAGGCGGACCGGGTTCGGCCCCTCATAGGGCTCCACGATCTCCATGTAGACTCGCAGCAGCGCTTCGGTACCACTGGCCCGAACGAGGCACCAGTGGCGCACGCGGTCCTGTGCGTCGTAGATGGTGATCCGCATGCCGTCGTGGTTGGCGGGGCCGGCGCGGTAGAACTCCAGTGAATCGCCGCCCGGCAGGGTGTAGCGGGTGGCCAGCGGATGGATCGTCTGCCATTCGCCCGCGTCCTTCACCAACAGGGAGATGCCGGGAAGTTCCGCGTCCGGGGCGCGCTCCGCAGTGGCCGGATCGTAGCCGAACAGCGCTAATAGCTGCCCATGGTTCTTCGGGGCGTTCAGGGCAATCAGGCGATCCAGCATCTCCGCCTTCACCTGGTTGGCTTCCTCGCCCCGCTCCGGGTCTTCCGCCACCTCTTTGTTCGGGAGGTAGGCGTCCAGGCGCTCGAAGTAGGCCAGGGAGCCGAACTGCTCCGCCATCTCCAGGTAGAAGTCCAGCACCGTGCGACCTTCCACCTTCAGGCGCGCGGCCAGGTTGAAGAGCGCCAGCGCCAGGGCGCAGGTATCCTTATCACGGTGGATGGTGTCGCCCTCGTCATTCCAGGGCGTGAACGGCCCGATCTGGGCGCCGCCGCTCTCCTCCATCAGGGCGAGTACCACGTCGCCGGTCTTTCGGCCGTCGATCTGCCAGGCCAGCTTGCCGAGGTTCTTGAACCCGACCGCCGTGAGGTGGAACTGCAGGCCGTAGGTCTTCGCCATCTGCTCCGCCAGCACGCTGCTGGCGATGGTGGTGAGCAGGTGGTACTTGCCGCCGTTGAACGTTCCACCGCGGACCGCTTCCACCAGCTCCGCGGGGGAGCATCCGGCGGCGCGCAGCAGCCGGCTGTAGGCGATGAGCGTGAAGATCTGGTTGGGGGTAAAGCGGACCGCGTAGACGCCGCCGTCGAAGCCGCTGACGAAGAGCCCGAACCGCCGGGCGCGAGCGACCTCCGACTGCGGAATGATGACCGCCGTGCCGATGCGGTCCGCATCCATGTCCGCGGTGACAGACACCAGCACCTGCGGGTGCGTGGCGAGGTACGCGATGGCGCCGGAGAGCACCAGCGTGTTCGGGTCCGAGGGGTCCGGCTTCTCGATGCCGCCGATGCTGGAGTCCGGCTCCGCGTTCAGGAGTTGGATCGACTGCCGCCAGTCCGCATCTGGGAGCAAGAGGTCCAGGTAGCGGGTCATCGCCATCCCGCCCACGCCGAAGAGGCCGTCGAAGATGAACCCGGCGCCCTCGCGGACCGCTTCGCGGAGCGGCTGGAGGTCTTCGTCGGGGAACGTCGCCTCGAGGTAAGTGGTGCCGTAGATCCCCTTGGCGTCCACCTCTTCCATCAGCGACGACGGCAGGGCGCCGAAGCGGATCTCACCGTTGTGGTCCAGCACGCTCCGAAGCTGCTCGGCGATCTTGTCCGAGATATCATCCGTATCCACGCCGCCGTAGCAGGTGCTGGACTTCACGCCGTTGTGGTTCGGCGGGTTGTGGCTGGCGGTGATCTGGATCCCACCGTCCAGGCCGGCATAGATCGCCATGAACGAGGTAACCGGCGTCGGGGTCGGCTCGCCGTTCTGGTCGCGGACCACGCGCACGCCGTTCCCCACGAACACGCGGGTGAAGATCTCGCCGAACTCCCGGGAGAGGAAGCGCGCGTCGAAGCCGACGAAGGCGGCGGGGCTCTCCGGGTTCCGCTCCTGGAAGTACTGCGCGTAGCCCTGGGCGATGAGCGACACGATGGTAGGGCTAAGCTGCGGCGTGCGCTCCGCGTCTGCCACGAGCAGTTGCGTCAGCCTGGGGGTGTCCGCGATCAACCCGCGGACGCCGGCGGTGGACTTCGCTAGCCGGTCCAGCAGCCATTCGATGTTCCGCTGGTGGGTGCTCTTGAACGCCTCGTCCACGGAGACGGTGGCTGCCTGATCCGGCTGGGCGAGGATGGAGACGATGTCCTGGGTCGGTTCGGAAGAAGCGCTCATCAAGTCTGTTCTTTCGTGCGTCGGCTCTGACGTGGAGGCGTTCGGGGGCTCTACTCCGGTGCAACCATCCGGGCACCCGATCCATATAGCCGCGCAGGCGAGCGGGCAAAACGGATCCAGCCGGACAGGAGAAAGGCCCCGGGAAACAAGTTCCCGAGGCCCCTGCAACCATCCTACTCAGGAGTTGACCGCCTCGCCTCTGGGATTAACCGCAGAGACGCAGAGTGCGCAGAGAGGGAAAGGAGAGAAGGAACCACAGATCCACACAGATGGACACGGATGGGGGATGACAGGATTACCGCCCAGGGCCTCCGGCTCGTTGTCCCGCCTTCCATCTGCGTTCATCTGCGTTTAGCTGTGGTTAACTCCCCCTTCTTCTCCGTGTCTCCGTGTCTCCGTGGTGAATCGCTCCGGTTAGATATCGAAGTAAAGGTAGAACTCGTACGGGTGCGGGCGCAGGTTCACCTGCTCCAACTCCCGGGAGCGCTTGTACTCGATCCAGGTGTCGATGACGTCTGTGGTGAAGACGCCGCCCTTCAGCAGGAACTGGTGGTCTCCCTCCAGCGCATTCAGCACCTCGGACAGGCTGCCCGGGGTCTGCTTGATGTCCCGCTTCTCGCCGGATTCCAGCTCGTAGAGGTCTTTGTCCACCGGCGTGGGCGGCATGATCCGGTTCTGGATGCCGTCCAGGCCCGCCATGAGCATGGCCGCGAACGCAAGGTATGGGTTGCAGCTCGGGTCCGGGCAGCGGAACTCGATGCGCTTGGCCTTGGGGCTGCTGCTGTACATCGGGATGCGGACGCAGGCGCTGCGGTTCCGCTGGCTATACATCAGGTTCACCGGCGCCTCATACCCGGGTACCAGGCGCCGGTAGCTGTTGGTGGTGGGGTTGGTGAACGCGAGGAGCGACGGCGCGTGCTTCAGGAGCCCGCCGATGTAGTAGATCGCCATCTCGCTGAGGCCCGCGTAGCCGCTCTCGTCGTAGAAGAGCGGCTGACCGTTCTTCCAGAGGCTCTGGTGGCAGTGCATGCCGGAGCCGTTGTCCCCAAAGATCGGCTTCGGCATGAACGTGGCGGTCTTGCCGTTGCGCCGGGCGACATTCTTGATGGCGTACTTGTACTTCATCATGGTGTCCGCCATCTCCAGCATCGGCGCGAAGCGGAGATCGATCTCGCACTGGCCGGCGGTAGCCACCTCGTGGTGGTGCAGCTCCACCCGCATCCCCATGTCGGCCATGGTCAGGACCATCTCCGAGCGGATGTCCTGGAGCTGGTCCATCGGCGGGCACGGGAAGTAGCCTTCCTTGTGGCGGATCTTGTAGCCCAGGTTGCCGCCCTCTTCCACGCGGCCGGTGTTCCAGGCGGCCTCGCCGCTGTCCAGGAAGTAGTAGCCGCTGTGGGCGTTCTGATCGAACCGGGCGTCGTCGAAGATGAAGAACTCCGCCTCCGGCCCGAAGAAGATCGTGTCCGCGATGCCGGTCTGCTTCAGGTAGGCGTCCGCCTTCTTCACGATGTTGCGCGGGTCGCGGCTATAGGTCTCGTGGGTGAGCGGGTCCCGGACGTCGCAGATGATGTTGAGCTGCGGGTACTTGCTGAACGGATCCACGAAGGCAGTGGAGGGGTCCGGGAACAGGAGCATGTCCGATTCCTGGATCTGCTGGAAGCCGCGGATGCTGGAGCCGTCGAAGCCGAGGCCCTCCTCGAAGCTGTCCATGCTCAGCTCCTGGACCGGCACCGAGAAGTGTTGCCACACCCCGGGCATGTCGATGAAGCGGTAGTCGACGATCTTGATGCCCTGTTCCTTGGCGAGGTTCAGGACGTCCGCTGGTGTCTTAGGCATGGTGTTCCTCCTGCGAAGCGCCGGAGGCACCACGAACGGACCCCGACGCTGGGGTGGACGATGGGTCAGACGGCTTATGCTTTCACCGCCATGTTTCTAGTTTGTAACGTGATTGTTAAATCTATGTTTCCGGAGGGGCGCTTTGCGCGGTGTTCAGGTGTTCAGGTGTTCAGGTGTTCAGGTGTTCAGGTGTTCAGGTGTTCAGGTGTTCAGGTGTTCAGGTGGGTTCGACGCCGCTCAGGACGGGGCAGTTTCACCGCAGCACGATGCTGGCACAAGCTGGTCACCTCGTGCGCGTGGTGGGTTTAGTGCCGCTCGGGGGAGCGCTCATTTCACAGCAGGTGTTCAGGTAGGGTGAGAGCGCGCGCAGACGGCAGGGCACTGCGGGGCTGAGGTCGAATGACCACCAACACACCAATACTCCTGCCGGTTCCCCTTGCCCCACTGCTGTTAAGAACACCTGATGCCAGACGATCCTCCGAAGCCGGTTCGCCTTAGCCCGTTCAATGGGCTGGACGTCCGTACGTGGATGCGGTTCACCCGGAGCTGGTTCGTCTGCAATCCCCCGCCGCGGCGTAAGAACGAGGTGCGGCATCCGGCCAAGTTCCCGGAGGCGGTGGCGCAGTCGTCCATCGAGTTCTTTACGGCGCGTGGGGAGACGGTGCTGGACCCGTTCGCGGGCGTGGGCAGCTCGGTGGTGGCGGCGGAGACGGCGGGCCGGCGGGGCTACGGGATCGAGCTCTCGCCGGAGTTCCACGCGCTGGCGGCGGCCCGGCCCGACCTGGGCCAGGGCCGGATGCTCCTCGGCGACGCGCGGGAGGCGGCCGCCCTGCTCCGGGCCGGCGGCGTGGAGCGGGTGCAGTACGTAATCACCTCGCCGCCGTACTGGGACATGCTGCGGCAGGGGCGCGGCAATGTGGACAGCGTACACCGGAAGCGGGACCGCTCCGGCTTGAAGACCGCCTACTCGGACCATCCCCAGGACCTCGGCAACCTCGCGGAGTACGACGCCTTCCTCGAGGAGCTGGCAGGGATCCTGTCCGGGCTGCGGACGGTGCTGGAGCCCGGGCGCTACCTGACGGTGGTAATCCAGAACGTGCGGGTCCCCGGCGGCGAGGTGAAGCCGCTGGCGTGGGACCTCACCCGGCTACTCGCGCAGAGCTACACGTTCAAGGGCGAGCGGATCTGGCTGCAGGAGAACAAGCCGCTCGGCTGCTGGGGCTGGCCGAAGGAGTTCGTCACCAACGTCCACCATCACTACTGCCTCAACTTCAAGAATGACAAGGCAACAACCGGATAGGCAAGCAGCGAGAACTCTACTGATAGATCCGATCCTTATGTCGCACCCAACCCGCCTCGTGACGACCGGCGGGGTCGCGATGTGTCCAGTGAATCACCCCGCCCTTGGCGTTCCACTCGTATTCGCCGTGGAACGAAACGGAATCACGCTCCTTGAGCGACGCCACGCGGGGCGCCAGGTCGATATTGTGGGCGATCAGCAGCGTTTGGCCGGAGCGCAGGCGCACGATAAAGCGCTGATGCCGGCTTCCGTCCTGGTCGTCCGGTAGGACCTGGGTTACCACTCCCCCGCCCTCGACCTGGAGGTTGCTCAGCCGCTCCCGGAACGCCTTGCCGAGCAGCGCGTCCCCCGCGGCCTCGTTGGCGTTCTGTGCCGCCGCTGGGGGAATCAGGCCTGAGACACCGTAGCCCACACCACTCAGGACCGAGATTGATAGCAGTACAACCCACTTGACGTGCACCTTCATGCTCTCTCCTCCGGCAAGCCCCTCCCCGACATCTACTCTACCAGGAGACCGTTCTCGGGCCGTGCGAGAAGTCCTGCCTGGCGGTCGGCGAGAACGACCAGCATGGCGGATCGGCCGCTGTCAGCCGGTTCCGTGCAGTGCCCGGGTGATCGCCGCTACTGCCAGCAGTCCCAGCGCAGGCAAACCCGCCAGCCGGTACAGCCTGGGCCGGGCTACCATCTTCGGGTGGTCCGGATCGGCTGACTGCTCCTAATCCTCTTCGTCCTCGTCCGCCTCGCCTGCCGTGCTCTCCGGCAATCTCGCGCTGCGGGCTGCGTCATGATCCGCGAGCATCTGGTCGAGAAGCGGGATCGGTGCGTCGCAGTCGAAGTCTTCCATCCCCTGGCTAGTGGCGGTTATCGTAATCGCGCGCCCACTCGGTGCGCAGGTCCAGGTTGGGATCCTCCGGGTCCGGGTGGGGCTGGGGCACCAGGTCCGCCATCAAGCGCCGCGCCCGCGCATAGAACTCCCGCGGCGAATCCGTGCGGATCCCGCCGGCGTCAAACAACCTCGCCCGGCCCAGGTGGACCAGCGACGCCGCGGCCGCCCAGTGCGCTGCCTGCTCCCACGCCGCAGCATTAATTCCCTTGGGACCGAAAATGAGGAACACCGCCTCGGCAGGATGCTCTCTCGAGATTTCGCTGGGAAACCAGTCGTGGTGCCTCTTTTTGGCGAGCTTGAAGCCGACGGGCGCGAGGTGGCCACACACCGACATCGGGACCAGGCAGTCGTGCACGCTGAAGTTAAACCGCGCCGGATGGACTTCGATATCCAGCCCCGCAGCCTGCAGTTCCGCCGTCCATTCGGCGGCGGGAGGCAGGCCGTTTTCACAGAGCGCTACCAGGTGGTTCTCAAACGGTCGCGCCGGCGGCATGGTCAGGGTGCTCCATCTCTTGGGTGCGGGTCGGCTGATCCGCCGGGGCTCAGCCCTGCGGCGGTCCGGCAGCGAATTCGAACGCGTACAGCTTCGCGCCGCGCGCGGTGAAGTGGAGCGTTACCGGCTGGCCGCGTAAAGCGGAGAGGTCGGACTTGCCTTTCCAGCGCACGAGCGTGTCCACGAAGTTGCCGCCGATCTCCTCGCAGTCTGCGCGGGTGAAGCCGGGAATCGGCTTGCCCTGAAGGTCGCGGATCTCCACGAAGGCGGTTCCCATGGCTCCGGTATCCACGTTCAGCCGGAGCTGGCTGCCGGTGAAGAGCAGCGGCGGGGTGGTGAGGGTGCCGCCGGTGTAGGCGAAGTCCGCCGAGATGAAGCCGTCCAGCCGCTGACGGACCGCGCCGATGCCGCTCTTGGTGGAAATGCTCTGGTCGTACTCGGGACGCAGGATGCCGGAATCGTGGGTCCTGCCGGGGGACCAGTAGTACTGGTACAGGTAGCTGCCGCGACGGACCATCCCCACGCCCATCATGGTGAGCCAGCGGTCCCATTCGTCGGGCAAGCCCATCGGGACGTACGGACGGCGGTCAGGCCGCTCCCAGCGGATGCCGTCCCGGCTCACGGCCATCTGCACGTCGATGAGCCCGTACTCGTTGCCGGGCTCGTAGCGGAACCAGGGCTGGCGCGACGGGGCGAAGTGCCGGAACGGCGTGGGGAACATCAGGTAGACATCTTCCGCGTGCGCGTAGATGTGCGCGGCCCCGGTGTAGAAGTCCGTGAACGGATCGTCCTGCTCGTCCGCGGCGAGGACCGCCGGGATGTTCGCGGGCGAAGGGGGGCTGCGCAGCGGCTCGGTGGGCTTGTACGGCCACGGCTTCAGCAGGTCGTCCGTCTCGATCCGCGCGATGCGGCGCTGGTTCTCGATATCGCGCTCGAACACCCGCAGGAACACCACGTACTTGCCGATGCGCGGATCCCAGTCCGCGATGAGCGAGGTCTCGGGCCACATCGGGAGCACGCGGCCCGCGTCGGTGAAGTGGATGCCGTCCGCGGAGTACGAAGCATACACCCCCGCTCCGGCATCGTTTGCCACGCGCGAGCGGAACAGCTTGTAGCGGCGCTCCGGAACGTCTCGCGGGTCCACCATGATCGTGGCGTCGATGGCGTTGTCCCGGACGAGGATGTTGTTCTGCTTGCTGCCGTTCACTTCCATCACGCCCAGGTTGGGCTTGGTCCAGTGCAGGGCGTCTTCGCTCTCCGCGTAGCAGACGGAATGCCCGGCGTCCGTGAAGGCGCCGTAGTACATCTTGAACTTCCCACCGTCTTCGATAACGCGGAAGTAGCCCCCCGTGCCGTGCTCCCACGGCTCCTTCTCGGAGTCCAGCACCACGCCGAGCTTCTGCGCCGGGTTCATGGTGAGCGTCACGTGCTCACTGGCCGCGATGAACCGCTGGTCGATGAAGAGCTGCTTGCGGCTGCCGACGTTCCGGGGCTCGCGGGAGCGCGGCTCCGCGGCCGCGGCACGGGCCGCTGTGGGCGCTGCGGCCAGCCCGGCCACACTACCGGCCGCCGCGGCCAGAAGCTCCCGGCGATCCAGACGGTTGTTGATCTCGTTTTGCATGGGGGATGAGGCTCGGACTACCAACACGGTGGAGGAGGCAGGGGTTACGAAACCCATGGTAACACCGGCTACGAAGACGGAGTGGTAGAGTAAGGCGTAGTGGCGGAGGGAACTTCATCACCGCCTGGTTAGTTGCA
>JAJFMS010000087.1 GCA_020696885.1 Armatimonadota bacterium
GTGGAGGTTACCGAATGAAGTACATGCTGCTGGTTTACGGAAGTGAAGACGCCTGGACCGCGGACTCCCGCCAGGCCTGCTACGAGGAGTCGACGCGGCTGGCGCACCGGCTCAAAGAGGCGGGCCAGTACCTCGCCGCCTCGCCGCTGCACCCGGTAGCCGCGGCTACCAGCGTGCGAGTGCGCGAAGGAAAGCGCCTGGTAACCGACGGCCCGTTCGCCGAGACGAGGGAGCAGCTCGGCGGCTACTACCTGGTCGAGGCGAAAGACCTCGACGAGGCGCTCGCCATCGCCGCACAGATCCCGGCCGCGCGCCTGGGAACGGTGGAGGTCCGGCCGGTGGTGGACATTCCCAACCTGCCGCAAGCCTGAGGGCTGCAGTCGGCGCGTTCGCACAATTGGTTAACGATCGTTCAAGGAGAGAACCGCAATGATGCCAGAACCGCAGCAAGATCATCAGTGGCTCCACCAACTCGTGGGGGAATGGACCTACGCACCGATTGCGCCCGAGAGCTCCGAATGCCAGTCGTCCGGCGTCGAGACCGTCCGCTCGATCGGAGGCCTCTGGATCCAGTCCGAAGGCCACGGCGAGCTGGGCGGCGACCCTTCGACCACCGTGCTGACGGTCGGCTACGACCCCCAGAAAGGGAAGTACGTGGGCACCTGGATCGGGTCGATGATGACCTACCTCTGGATCTACGAAGGCGAGCGCGACGGGAACGTGCTCACCCTCGAGTGCGAGGGCCCGAGCTTCGATCCGGAAGCGGCAGGCAAGCTTTGCACCTACCAGGACATCGTCGAGATCGTCGACGCGGACCACTGGACCCTCACCGCCCGCGTCCGCCAGGACGACGGAAGCTGGTACGAGTTCATGAAGACCAACTATAGCCGGAAGCAGTAGCGCTTCCGGGGTGGTGTACGGTGAGTGGTGAGTGGTGCGCAAGCCAGCGCGGATAGTTTCTCACCCCACCTGAACACCTGAACACCTGAACACCTGAACACCTAAACACCGGAGACCCAAACAATGGCTGACCAGACCCTTACCGTAACCCCGCACCTCTGCTGCCGCAACGGCATGGAAGCGATGGAGTTCTACCAGAAAGCGTTCGGAGCAGTGTCCGAGATGGCGATGCAGACCCCGGACGGGCGGCTGATGCACGGCAGCCTGAACATCTCGGGCGCTCGCGTCTTCGTCACCGATGAATGGCCGGAGCAGGGCGGCTTGAGCCCACTGTCGCTCAACGGCTCCCCGGTGACCCTGCACCTGCAGGTCTCGGACTGCGACGCGGTGTTCCAGCGCGCCGTGGATGCCGGCTGCGAGGTGCGGGTACCCCTGGATGACATGTTCTGGGGCGACCGCTACGGCATCGTCCGTGACCCGTTCGGCCACCAGTGGTCGATCGCCACCACCACCCGCCAGGTGGACCCGGAAGAGCTCCGGGCCGCCGCTGCCCAGGGGTGTACCGGCGGCGCTTAGCACCCTGTTAGTTAACTCGTAGCCTAGCGCCGCGTGCGCGTGGGAGGTTCGCCGATCCGCGGGAGCCCGTCCCTCTTCGGCCCTTGGCCTCGTCCGCCATCTTCGGCCGGCGAGGGACGTGCTGCCAGGGGTCGGTCCAACGCTCCACGCGCACGCGGCGCTAGGCTACGGCTTCTACCTTGCCGCCGGCCAGATTTCGTACCGGCTCCGAACCCAGGAGAGCTCCCATGATCATCCCGATTGCGGTCGGCGCCGTGGCGCTCATCGGCGCCGGTATCGCCTTCGTCAACAGCCGCCCCACGGCGTTCCGCATGGAGCGCAGCGCCGACATCGACGCGTCGCCCGAAGTCGTCTTCCGCCTCATCAACGACTTCCACCACTGGGAGCAGTGGTCCCCGTGGGAGAAGCTCGATCCGAACCTGAAGCGCACGTTCACCGGCCCCACCGCCGGAGAGGGCGCCGGGTACGGGTGGGTAGGCAACAAGAAGGCCGGAGAAGGCCGGATGACGATCTCGGAGAGCCGGCCGGGCGAGCTGGTCTCGGTGCGGCTGGAGTTCATCAAGCCGTTTCCGGCCGTCAACCAGACCTACTTCCGGCTGACGCCCGCCGGCTCCGGCACGCGGGTGGTCTGGAGCATGGAAGGCAAGAACTCGTTCATGATGAAGGCGTTCTCGGCGTTCATGAACATGGATGAGCTGGTGGGCAAAGACTTCGAGGCCGGCCTCGCCAACCTCGGAGCCGCGGTGCGAAGCGCGTAGGACCGCCACGCAGGGAGCGGAGGAGCGTATGAGATACGTCTGCCTGGTGTACCACGAAGAGGCGAAGCTCGCGGCGCTGTCCGATGGCGAGTTGGACGCCCTGATGGCCGAATGCGCCGCCTGGGTAGACGACCTGGTCCAGCGCGGCCGGCACATCTTTTCGGCTGGGCTGCAATCCATCCGCACGGCCACCACCCTGCGGTCCCGCTACGGCACCCTCTCGCTCTCCGACGGCCCGTTCGCGGAGACCCGGGAGTTCCTGGGCGGGTTCACGCTGATCGACGCCCGGGATCTCAACGAGGCGATCCGGCTGGCATCCACCCTGCCCGCCGTGCGTGTGGGGAGCGTAGAGGTGCGGCCGCTGCTGGAGCCGGGCACGGACCTGTGCGACCCGCTGGACGGGAAGCTCACGGCCGCGATGGGACGCGAGGCGCACCGGGCCGGGGCCTGGTAACTCCGGGAGGCCCGGCCCGTGCTACATCAGACGTCCCCCACCCGCGACGCCTGCCGGCACACCGTGGAGCGGATAGCCGGCGCGCGACGGTGGCCGAGACATCCGGCCCGACGGAGCTCGCGCGGCTGTTGCTAAAGCTCAACGAGCGGCGTTCCGCGAGCTGTTCGCCTGTCCGGACCTGGGATCATCACGGTGCGGGTCATCCGGTCGCGTCTGGCACCGAACCTTGGAGCCCGGGATGCCGACTCTCTCTCCGGAGCGGCGCGATGGTATAATACCGGGGCGCCTTTCCTTGCCTGACTTATGCCTGCTGCCGTACCCGGAAGCCGCAACCGCCCCTGAACGAGGACGTTGATCGTGAGCGAACTGACCACCCTTTCCACCAACGGGGCCGCCCGTTCCAACGGCGCCGGCGACCATCCGGGCTCGTACGCCGTCCCGCAGATGGAGTATCCTCGCCGTTGGACCCGCCCGGTGCGCATCGGTCCGCACCTCATCGGCGGGATGGCGCCGGTCCTCGTCCAGTCGATGATCACGGAGGACACGCGGAACGTCGAGGCGTCCGTGGGTCAGATCATCCAGCTCTTCGAAGCGGGCTGTGAGCTGGTGCGCGTCACCGCCCCCACGATGCGGGACGCCTACGCGATCGGAGAGATCAAGGCGGAGCTCAACCGCCGCGGTGTGCCGGTGCCGCTGGTGGCGGACGTCCACCACGAAGGGCAGCAGATCGCCTTGGAAGTGGCGAAGTACGTGGACAAGGTGCGGATCAATCCCGGCCTGTACGTCTTCCGCAAGCGAAAGCCCGGCTTCGAGTATTCCGAGGACGAGATCGTTGAGGCCCGGAAGACGATCGAGGAGCAGCTCGTCCCGCTGATCCGCGTAGTCCGGGAGCGCGACATCGCCCTGCGCATCGGCGTCAACCACGGCTCCCTGGCGGATCGCCTCACCGTGATGTACGGCGACACCCCGGAAGGGATGGTCCAGTCCGCGCTGGAGTTCATCGAGATCTGCGAGAAGCACGACTTCCGCAACCTCGTCGTCTCCCTGAAGGCGTCCCGCGTGCCGATCATGATCCAGGCCAACCGGCTGATGGCGCAGCGCATGGACGAGCGCGGCATGAAGTACCCGCTGCACCTGGGCGTCACCGAGGCCGGCGATGGCGACTACGCCCGGATCAAGTCGACGGCCGGCATCGGCACGCTCCTCTCCGAAGGCATCGGGGACACGATCCGCGTCTCGCTCTCCGAGGACCCGATCAACGAGATCCCGGTCTGTTACGACATCCTCCAGGCACTGGGACTGCGGCGCACCAAGACCGAGTACATCGCCTGCCCGAGCTGTGGCCGCACCAAGTTCGACCTCCCCACCGTGCTGAACCAGGTCCGCACCGCCACCGGGCACCTGAAGGGTCTCAACATCGCCGTGATGGGCTGCATCGTGAATGGCCCCGGCGAGATGGCGGACGCGGACTACGGCTACGTGGGCAAGGGCGAGAACATGATCTCCCTCTACCGCGGACGCGAGATCGTTAAGAACATGGTCGCCGCTGATCACGGAGTCGAGGAACTCGTCGCCCTGATCAAAGCAGACGGCCGGTGGGAAGAGCCCGGGTAGGTTGCGAGGAGTAGCCCCGCAACCACACCGGCTCCAGAACCCGCCACCGCACGGTTGCCTCGGAGTCATGGAGCCATCCGGGCACGCGCTCACGGGTTCAGTCGCCGTTTTCGGAAGGTTGCCAGGAGTCCCGCGATCCAGCGGGCCGGTGCTTGATCAGTGGGGAAGCCGCCCACAAGAGAAGAACGGTGTAGCCAGAGCCCTCGTGGCTCGTTCGATGACGGTGACCTGCATGGATAGCACGGCACTCCGCTTCCGGTAGCGTTGCCCGACAATCGGCCCTGCGGGGAGACCAGAGAGAATTAAAAAGGCCCCGTCCAAACGGACGGGGCCTTTCTGTTGCGTTCCGGGCTACACCCAAAATCTCGGGAGTGCCTCTTGGTTAGTGAGACTCCGAAGTCCACCTAAAGTTTCGCCGCCGGTGAGAGAAGCTCCTCCTAATGTGTACTAAAGGCGCACGCCTACTTCTCCGGCGAGGTAGACTGGGCCGGATCGACCGACGCCTCTCCCGCCGGCGGAGCCGCGGGGCGCTTCCGGCGGCGGGCCAGCGCGGCGGCCGCGGCCGCTGCACCACCGATGGCGAGCCCACCTAAGGCGGCGCTTCCCTCACCCTGCACCACCCGGCGGCGGGGAGCGGCGGGGACCGTGGAGGCGTCGGGGGACGCCGCGGGGCTCTCGGGTTCCGCCGGCGCCGGCAGCGGTACGTTCAACCGGAGTGCTTGCCCCCGGGCTTCGCCCTGGTGGTTGCGATAGCTGGCCGAAAGCACCACCGGCATGCCATCACCGAACTGATCGCCGCCGTTCGAATTGGCCCTGCCGGCCAGTTGCAGCGTGACCGCCGTCTCCTGCCCGGGCCCTACTACCGCCAGTTGTGCCGGCGTCACTGTGCCCCGCGAGGGCAGGTTCATCGGACCAGCCGCGAGCCGCAAGCCGAGGGCGGGCGTGCTCCCCGAGTTGCGCACGGCGAGGCGGACCAGCAGCTTCCCATCCGGCCCCGGCTGTGAGCTCTCCACCCGCGCGATCAGCGCCGGGTTCGGATCGGTGGGCATCCGGAGCGCCAGCGTGGTCATCGGGCTCGCGACGGAGACCTTCTGGGTGCGCAAGCCGCGACCGGGCGCCTCGATCGAGAGGTCATACTCCTTCGGCGTGAGCACGTGCTTCAGCGTGAACAGACCCCAGGCGTTGGTGGTGGCCGGCATTCCCGCCAGCCGCACCGTGGCGCCCGGCACCGGAAGCCCGGTGGGGTCCGTAATCTTGCCGCTGATCTGCACCACCTGGCTGCGCGTGCCCTGCTCCCGCACGTCTACGTGAACGTGGCAGCCGTCCGTGTTCACGTGGCAGGCCAGCATCGGCTCCACCCAGCCCCCACCGCCGCGCATGGTAGCCGCCGCCAGCCGGAGCCAATCCCCCTCCGAGGCATAGTTGCGGCCCGTTTTCGGCTGGGCGCTGTCGGGAGCCACGTAGAGGTCCGCGGCGCGGCCGTACTGATGGTGGCTCTCCGCCACGGAGCCGTGGACTTCCACCTGGCGGACCGGGTTCCGGAAGCCGCTGCTCACCTGGAGCTCGCGACCATAAGCCACCTCGGCGGCGCTGAGCGCCCGTACCAGCTCCTCCGCGGCAAGGATCACCGGGTAGCGATCTTCGCGTCCCGGAATCCGGCTCCAGTTGAGCTCCGCGAAGGTGACCCTCGGGTGTTTCTTGCCGTACGCCCGCTTGAACTGCTCCTCGTCCAGGAGCTCCGACCGCGCCGGCACGTAGGCCCGCTCCAGGTCCACGTATTCCTGGCGCAGCCGGTCCCGCGGGTCTTGCTGGACCGTTAAGGTGCGCACGTGGGTCCGGCCTTCCGCCGCTACCCGCGCCCGCACCGTAAACGAGAGCGGCTCGCCCATGCCGTTGAGGTTGCCGTCTGGCCGCTGCAGCCGAACCACCAGCTTGGGTCCACGCAGCGTGGCGCCGTCCGGAACCTGGAAGCCGGCAGGCGGGAGCACGTCCCACTCCACCTGCGCGTCGAG
The DNA here is from genome assembly GCA_020696885.1 of Armatimonadota bacterium. The sequence goes on from JAJFMS010000087.1 coordinate 6,315, forward strand.
CTCCGGCCGGCCCTTCACGCCTGCTGACGCGACGATCTCCAGGCTGTTCGGGTCATCCGTGACGAAGCTGCGGACGATGCGTCCCGGGATCGACCACGGGTACGGCCCCTCCCCCGCGCGCAGGGTGAGCAGCCGGAAGTCGACGGCGGGTACGGCTACGGTGGGCGTTTCCGGCCCCGGCGCCCCGGCCGGCTGCGGAAGGACGCTTCCTTCCGGGTCATCCTTGGCGCCAGCCCCCGCCGCCACCAGCAACGCGAGCGGAACGAACACCCCCAGGGCCGGCAAGATCAGGGAAACACGGATCGGACGCGTTGAATTCATACAGCTATCTATCGGCCGAGCATCGAAACAGGGGTTCGGGGGTGCGCTGGAGCTGGGGCTCGCTCGGCAAGCGCCCCTCTACTCTACCAGTGTTACGCGCCTTCTTCGAGAGTGACGCACCGGCCTCTAATACTATTGGCACGTGGCGTACGGATGAAGATGCCCGGACCGGCCTGATTGCGCAGGCGCGTCTGTGAGGAACGCGGCCGTAAGGCCGCACCAGTCCCCATTGCTCCCCTACTCCAGCACTCCATTACTCCCGCGCCGCCGCGCGCCCTCTCTGCTTACCCCTGCCTGCCCGCGATAAACCGCGGCTGCCAGGTGCGAAGCGCGTCCTGCTGGTCCAGCAGCGGATCCGGGAGCCCGGTCTCCGCCAGCCGGCGGGCCACGTGCTCATCGCGTGCCCGCGCCAGGGACGCGACGATCTCAGGCCGGTCCGTTGCCAGGTTCGTCTGCTCGCCCGGATCGGTCGGCAGGTGGAACAGCTCGAGCTGCGGCTTGCCGTAGATGTCCGGCTCGATCGCCTCGATTAGCTTCCACTCCGGCGTCCGCCAGCCGCGCTTGCGCATCCAGGTACACTCGGTCAGGTAGACGGATTCTCGTCCGAGTTCGTAACGCGGCGCGTGCGGGTTCATCAATGCGGTGAGGGCGGTCCCCTCGATCCCCGCCTCGAACTCCCGCACCCCCAGGAGCTGCGCCACCGTGGGCGCGATGTCCACCACGCTCACCATCTCCGGCACCACCGTGCCCCCCAGCACGCCGCCGGGGAGCCGGATCAGCAGCGGCACGCGCACGTTGGTATCGTAGAGGCCGTGGTGATCGAACCAGCAGCCGTGCTCATCCAGCTCCTCGCCGTGGTCCGCCTGGACGATCACCAGCGTATCGTCCCAGAGGCGCAGCTCCGTGAGGCGGTTGAAGACGTGCGCCAGGCACGCATCCGAATAGGCGATCCCGCCGTCGTACTGCGCCTTCACGTACTCGATGTCACGGACGCCGTCCATCCACTCGGCGAAGTACTTCGCGAACCAGGGCGAGGCCCAGACCGCATCCATGCTGTGGTTGGCGGGGTCGCGCTCATTGCCCTGGTAGAAGAGCCGATCGAACGGCGGCGGCGGCAGGTACGGCGTGTGCGGGTCCCAGTAGTGGAGGAACTGGAAGAAAGGCTGCTTCCGGCCGACGGCCTCTCGCAGCAGGTCCAGGGCGCGCGCCGTGACTTCCTCGCCGTTGCGCCAGGGCAGGGTGCCGTCGTGGCACCAGCGCGGGTACTGCTCGTACCGCTCGAACGCCGGCTCGATCCACCGCCCGATGTTGTCCACGGCGCCGGTGAAGTAGCCGTGCTCGCGGAGCACCTGCGGCAGCAGGCGGATGCTGGGGTCCAGCTCCCGTGTTCCCCCCTGCGCCACGATCTGGTGCGCAAACACGTCCCGGCCCGAGAAGAGCGTGGTGTGCGCGGGCTGCGTGGGGATGTGGGGGCTGATCACCTGATCGAAGCGGACCGACTCGCGGGCCAGCCGGTCCAGGTTCGGCGAGGTGTTCCGCCGGTAGCCGTAGCACCCCAGGTGATCCCTGCGGAGGCAGTCGATGACGATCCAGAGAACGTTCATATGCAGGGGGCCTAAAGCAGTCAAGAAGTGCGGACGGAATGTCGCGTGAAGCCGAGACTGAGCGAGAACGGGTCAGGCTAGAAGGTGCGACCGGTGCGATCTGGACATTGATCGGGCCTGGCGCGCCGACGACGCATGACCCGTTCGCAGCCCCGCCCTTAGGGCACCCGAGGCCGTGCCGACTTTCCGTCCGCACTTCTCAATTAGTGCTGTACGGGGTGCGTGGTCGATCTTGCGGGACCATTTGCCCCGGAAAGTGCGTCCAATCACCGGCGCCTTGTCCGTAATCCGGCCGTTTCGTTATACTGCAGGCGCTGTTCCCTCAGGAGATTGGCCCGCTGATGTACCGCCCCCTCCTCTCCCTCTTCGTCCTCCTCTTC
>JAJFMS010000088.1 GCA_020696885.1 Armatimonadota bacterium
CCGCAGGTTCTTCTCCGTCTCGCCGATGTACTTGCTCACCACGCCGGCCAGGTCGATGCGGTACAGGTCCAGCCGCAGCTCGTTCGCCAGCACCTCGGCGGCCAGCGTCTTCCCAGTACCGCTGGCGCCGGCGAACAGGGCGGAAATCCCCAGGCCGCGCGAGCTCTTCCCGCCGAACCCCCACTCGTCGTAGACTTGCGTGCGGCCCCGCACGTGGGCCGCGATCATCCGGAGCGTCGCCTCTTCCGCGGCGGGCAGGACCAGGTCGTCCCAACCGTTGGTGGTGGAGATCCGGTGAGCCAGATCATCCAGCCGCGGTCGCGCCTGTGCCCTGCAGGTGTCCCAGAGGGCCGCGCCCAGCCGCTCGGGAGCGGGCTCCGGCCCCTTGGCCGGCTCCGCCTCCGCGCAGGCGGTGGCTGCCGCGGCCCGCACGGTGTCGCCGTCGAGGCGGAACTGCGCGGCCAGCGCGCCCAGTTGACCGTTGAGGCGGGCCGACGCAGCGGCTCCGAGCATCTCTCGCCAGAGCGCTTCCTGCTCCTTAGCCTGCGGGGTCGGGAGATCGAAGCGCACCGAAGGGGGGCCGTCGCCGGGGACCGGCGGCATCGGCTCGGCGGCGGAGAGGAAGACCGCGCCTCCGGCTCGCGCCGCCCAGAGCGCCACTACCCGCCGCCGCTCCGGCTCACCGCAGTCATCGGCTTCCACCAGCAAGGCGCTCTCCGCAAGCACCGCCTCACGCTCCCAGAGACGGCCCAGCGCTTCGCGATCCGCCGCGGCGGTAGGTAGGTCGCGCGCATCCAGAATATGCAGACGCATCCCCAGCCGGGCGCAGCTCCCGGCGGCCACCGCTCGCCGGGCGGAGGCATCCGGGCCGCACAGGGAGACCACGGGCCAGCGCGCGCCGGACGGACAGGAGGTCCAGAGCTGGACCACGCGACTCACCACGTGCCGGTATGAAGGCAGGAGGCTTCGCTCATCATCCGGTATACCGATAGGGCGTACGAGGCCAGTCAGCCGCTCGTCGAGGCCTTCGACGCCGGCCAGGAAGTGCAATACGCGCTCGTCCAGGCGCAGTGGCGAGGAGGTGAGCGGCTCGTCCGGGGACCCGCCGGGCTCGACCAACCGCCAGTGCCGCAGCGGGCCACCGGGGGCCAGGGCGCTCCAATGCGCGTCCTCCGGCAGGGCCGCGAGGGCCAGACCGAACGTGGGCCGGCCGGAAGCGTGGCTTGCGCCGGGCAGCCGCGCTACCTGATCCCGGAAACCGGCGTCCAGCTCGATCCCGGCGCACAGCAGCACCAGGTCTCGCTCGAACGCGCTCAGCTCGAATGCCGCGCACAGGCGGTCCAGCGCGGGGGAGGCACCGCCGGGCATCGCGGCGGCCGCGCCTTCGGCCTGGGCCTGCGCCGCGGCCGGATCGCCGCCGCCGAGCCGGGAACGCAGCCCGGCCAGGGCAACCGTCAGGTACGCCTGGTTCGCGCGGCTCCAGTCGCCGCCTGGGTAGCGGTTCATGGCAGCACCACCTGCGGCGCGCCGGCCAGAGGGCTCTCCGCGCCATCCACTCGCACACGCACTCGCCAGGTCCCCGCCGGCGCCCCCGGCAGCGGCACCGAGAAGGCTGCCGCATCGGCGGCCGGCAAGTCAAGCCGAGCCACGAAGGCAAGGGCGCCATTCGGCCCTACCAGCTCCACCTGCACCACCTGCCCGGCGCGCACCGGCGGGCTGAGGGACAGGTCCAGCTCGCTCCCCGCCCCGAGGACCGCCGTCAGCAGGCGAGGGTGCAGCACCCACGCGGCCACGTCCGAGGCGAAGAGCGGGTAAAGCGTGGGCGACGCGGCGGACAGCGGGAGGAAGTGAGTGATCTGCACGCCCTGGATCCCCGCACGGAGACCCGGATGACCGGTGAGCGGCAGCCGCAGCGACGTGTCATTAGCACCCGCGCCGGCGGCAGGCGCGCCGCCCGCCACCACCGTTTCGGAGCCGTCGCCGGTGAGCCGCACCCGGGTCTCACCCTGCTGGGCGCGGAGCTGCTGTCCGGTCAACAGGAGGACGCTGGTGTCCACAATCGAGCCGCCGCCGGCCGCCTCGATCGTATCGATCCGCGGATCCCGACCCGGCTGGACGGCCACCTGCGGTGACAGCACGGCCGGCGCCGCGGCCACGTCTTCCGGGTGGTCCAGAAACACCACGCTGGCCTGGTAGGCGACGGAGAGCGCGTAGGGGGTCTGGAAGAGCACGCTCCAGGTCCGGCTGAGCTCCTCCAGCGACATCGGCATCGGCGTGAGCTTGACGCGCTCGACCTCCGACCCCAGGTCCGAGGTTGCGAGGAACGCGAACTGGGGATTCGCCAGCGTCGCGGCGATCATGTCCCGCGTGAGCGTCGGGCGGGCGTGCAGGGAGCTGGTGATGATCCCCAGCAGCAACTGCGGCACCAGCGTGGCATCGTCGCCGTAGCAGGTGAGCACGTACTGCAGGTCCACCGCGGCGCGCGGGCGCTGGATGAAGGAGCCGTCCAGCCGCCGGCACGGAGCATCGGCGGAGCGGAAGGTGGGGTTGGGGGTGATCTGCAGGAGGAAGACGTTGATGCGCGACGCAGCAGTCCCCGAGGGCGCGTCCGGACGACGGTTGGTGACCGTGGTCCCACCCACGCCGGGAACGGCGTTTACGGCCGTTTGCAGGTGCTGGCTCAGCGCTGCGGTCACGGCGGCGATGCTGCGGAAGTCGCTCACGAGCTCATTCTCTGCGGGTCTCCGTCGGTGCCGGCGGCAATACTCCAGTGCTCCACTACTCCATCACTCCGTCGTGGTCAGTGGCTTCCGCTACCATCAGTAACGTCCATCCGCACGACGCTCCAGATACGTCTCCAGCGAGACGGCGGGGCGCGGAGGCTCCGGCCGGGCGGCCTCGGAGCGGGGTGCTGGCGAGGGCGGGGCGGCGACCGGGGCGCGAACTTCGATCCGGCCGATCGTGACGTTGATGATCGGGGGCGGCGGCGCGGCTCGACGCTCCCGGAGCGGCGCGGGGCCGAACTCCGCGCCCTCCCCGGTAACCCGGCGACCCGTCGCCACCGGCAGCGGCTCGTCCCTCGCGGCACGCTGCGGCGACGACGCGGGGCGCAGCGTCGGCAGGGAGCCGGGAGAGTCGTGGGTCGGCTGTTCGGTGGTGTCCGAGACAGTGAGCTCCTGGAACGCCGGAGACTCGAGGGGCGGAGCGTCCGGACCGGAGCGCAGGCGCATCGGCTCCGGGATCGCTTCGGCGCGCCGGGGCGTGGAGACCCGTCTCGGGAGGCCGGGCTCCGCGGCGAGCAAACGAGGCTTCGGCTCGGAGACGAGCGGGGGCTCTGCCGGTATCCGGCGCGGGCCGCTCGCTTCGCCGGCCGGGCGAGGCTCGGCGACCGGGGCGGGAGGGACCACGATGGGTGTAACCGCCGGCGCCTCGGTCCCCTCGGAGCCGGTGGTTACCGGACGAGGCGGCGCGGCAACCGGTTCTACCGCCGGTAGAGCCGGGTCCAGCCGGCGCATCGGCGCGCGCGGCTCCAATATCGAGCTCCGGGGTGGCTCCTCTTCGGAGTGCTCCACCTCCAGCTCACTCCAGGTCGTCTCGGGGACGGTGGCGGACGGGGCCTCGAACCGGGAGGGAAGCCGGGGCCGCAGCGTCGCGACCGGCAGCCCGGTGTGATCGTTCTCTGATGCAGTACCAACAGCAGCTAGAGTAGTCAGGCGGGCCAGGAAATCACCCCGCGGCGTTGCGGATTTGGCTTCTGCCATCGCTAACCTCTCACCAGCTCAAGATACATCCGGCGGCGAGCGGGGCTGAGCGCCAGGACTTCCGGCTCGGTCCATCCATACGCGGCTGCCAGCACGTGGACCTCACCCAGGAGCTGGCGTGCCCGGACGTCCACTTCGGCAAACAGGTGCTCCACGATGTCGAAGCGCGTTTCGAACCGCTTGTCACAGCGGAAGCAGCCCACCTCGATCAGGATCTCGGCCAGCGGATCGGCCGCTTCCATCGCCGCGACCAGCGCTTCTTCCAGCGCCGACAAAGCCACCCGCTGCGCGGTATCCCGCCCCACTAAACACCGCTCGAGTAGCAGCCGGCGCCGGTCAGCGCCGCCATGGGAGCCGGCGATCGCGGCCAGGTCCACCCAGGTCGGCAGCCGGAACCGGACGCGCTCCTCCCCATCGAGAATGGTCAAGTCCGGCGGATTCGCCGCGGGCGACAGGAGGTCACCCACGGAGAAGTCCACTTCCAGCCGCTCGCCGCACTGCGGGCAATCGATCACGCAGGTCAGCTTGGGTCCGAACAGGCGGCTCCGCAGCCCGAGCAGCCGCGCGTTCGCTACTCCGACCGGAAGCGCGTCCTGAGCCGCGCCGGGATCCGCCAGGGTGAGCAGCGCCAGCGCCCGGGCCGGTAGGGTCGCCGCCGCCTGTGCCTGCTCCCAGGCGTCCAGGAGCGCCGTCTCCGGGTTCGGCCTGGGATCGCCTCCTCCGCCCGCGGGAGCCCGCGGTGAGTGACCGTTCGAGGCCCCGTTCCGGTCCCGCTGCGCGGGATCGTGAATCATTCCTGGCACCATTTAAAGTCCGGTCGGCTCGGCGGGTTCCACCACCGAGAGATCACGTTCCCACCCTTCGTTCTCCAGCTTGATCATCTGGATCGCGACGGCGTTCCCGGAGGCGTCGAGCTCCGGCAGCGCCGTGAACTCCGAGACCCAGCACCGGAACACGTTGTAGGCCACCGCCGTCGTGCCCGCCTCGTTCATCAGTTCGATCCGGAGATCGCGGCGGAACTCCGCCAGCGCGGCCTCGGCGCCCTTCCCGGCGCCGTAGTTCCAGACGCGGTTCGCCCACTTCTCAAACTCCTCGTCGTGGGTCACGCCCCGCTCCAGCGTGATCGCCTCATACTCCGTCTTCCCGGGCGACTTCCGGCTGCTGCTGGGGTCGTTGCCTTCCCGGTGCTTCACCACTTCCGTGGTGCGCTTCAGGGCGCTCACTTTGCTCACCCCGGCGACCGGGTCCGGACTATCGGCGAACTTGACCTGGAATTTGTAGCTCTTGTAAGGGTCGTAACGATGCGCATTCACCTTGAACTGTGGGGCGGGCATGGGGGGCCTCCTAATCGAACTGCGAGTGGTACGCAAGGGGCGGCGCGACAGTCGGGAAGTGGAGTAATGGAGTGCTGGAGTAATGGAGTGTTGGGGAACGCGGCCGGAAGGCCGCTCCAGTACCCACTACTCCATCACTCCACTACTCCATCACTCCCCCGCTAGGCCGCCTGACCGACGATCTGCTGGATCTTGACCACCACAAACTCGGCAGGCTTCAGGGGGGCGAAGCCGACCACGATGTTGACGATGCCGAGGTCCTGGTCCGTGGCGGTGGTGGTGTCCCGGCCGCACCGGACGAAGTAGGCCTCGCGCGGGGTGGCGCCCTGGAACGCTCCCTGGCGGAACAGCCCCTGCAGGAACGAGCCGACGTTCTGCCGGATCTGTGCCCAGAGCGGCTCGTCGTTCGGCTCGAAGACCACCCACTTGAGCCCCTGGCTCAGGCTCTCCTCGATGAACAGGGCGGTGCGGCGCACCGGCACGTACTTCCACTCGCTCGCGATCTGGTCCGCGCCTTCCATCGTGCGCGCGCCCCACACAATCGGGCCGTAGATCGGGAAGGTGCGGAGGGCGTTGACGCCCAGCGGGTTGAGGGCGCCGTTCTCCAGGTCGTTCATCTTCACGCCGACGTCCGCGCCGCGCAGCACCGCATCGATCCCGGCGGGCGCCTTCCAGACCCCGCGGGCTACGTCCGTCCGGGCGTAGATGCCGGCCATGGTGCCGGACGGGCTCACGTCCCGGGGCCGGTTCTCGTTGAGCGGGTCCGCGATCTGGAGCCGCGGGAAGTACACCGCGGCATTCGTGTCGCGGAGGCCGTCGTTGGTCGCCATCCACGCATCCATCAGCGCGAGGGTGGACACCTCCGGCGGGACGTCAACCAGCAGGAAGGCCCGCTTCCGGCGGCAGTACGCCGCCGCCGCGGTCACCACGGCGGCGTGGGAGGCGGCGTTCAGGCTGGCGGCGCTGGGCGTGCAGAGCAGGTTGAAGATGCGGGGCGCGATGTTCTCCAGCGCGAACAGCCCGGTGCGCACCGCCTCGCTGCCGCGGATCGCCGCGGAGCCGGCGGTGTTCCGCCAGGCGTCGCTGGAGGGCTCCAGGCCATCGAAGCCGGCGGTGCCCCCGGCGGTGCCCAGCGGCAGGAACTCGTCCGCCTGCGCAGCGCCGATCACGTCCGCGCCGGTAGGCCCGGGCACGCCCGTGCCGGTGAGCGCGTTGCCATCCGGGTCCGTGGTGAACAGCCGGACCAGCGTGGAGGTGCGGTTCACCACGTCCGGCGCGTAGCGCGCACTCGCCGCGCTCATCTCCAGGTTGCGGTAGGTCTCCGAGGCCAGGATCTGCCGGCGGCCGTTGACCACCCGGACCTCCTGAACCGCCAGGTTGAACTGCGTGGCCGCATCGCGGGTCCGGGCGTCGATGGCCACTTCGAGGCTGTTGCCCCACGCCCCCGGGTTGGCGGCAGCCACTCGCAGCACCGGAGAGGCGCCGTAGGGCCCGCTGCCCAGCGTGCGGTCCGCCGCGGTAGCTCCGCTGGCCACGCGGACCACGTAAGCGACCCCTCCACCGTTGAGGAAGTACTGCTGAACCGCGTAGCTCCCCTCGCTGCGCGCGTCGAGGCCGCCGTAAAGCCGCTCGAAGTCACCGAGGCCGGTGATCCGGCGCGCTTCGTTGAGCGGCCCACGCGCGAAGAAGTCGACGAACGCCGTATCGGATGTACTGACGCCCGCGACCGAGCGGACTCCACTGGGAACCTCTTCAATGTAAACGCCGGGATAGGACAGCGCAGCGGGCATCGGCTTTCCTCTCATCACGGGGCGCGGCGTGGCCGGCCCCAGTCGGTCAGTGCGGGGCGGTCGCTTCCAGGCGCGACCAGAGTTCGCGGTGCCGCCGGGCGATCTCGGCCCAGCGGTGTTCGTGGCAGTAGTCCCGGGCAGCCCCGGTCAGGCGCTCGCGGAGCGGGTCGTCGGTAAGCACTCGCTCGACCCCTGCGGCCAGGTCGGCGGCGGCGGTCCCCGGCGGCTGATGGGTGACGCCGGCGACATCTCGGAACCAACCGGTGGGCGAGCACAGCACCGGCACTCCGGTCGCCAGGCCGATCCGGACCGCATAGCTCGCCGACTCGTGGGGCACGGCGTCATACCAGAAGACCAGGGCATCGGCTTCAGCCGCCAGCCACCGGGCGATCTCCTCGATCGGAAGGTACGCATCGACGCGCTGGACCGGAAGCCCCGCAGCGGCGGCGTCCCAGGCAGCGGCGAGCTCCGGCTGGCGCGCGTGACTGAAGAGGAGGAGCTCCGTGGCAGGCTCACCCCGGTCGCGCTCCGCGCGGAGCAGGTCGAGGAGCTTCCAGAAGCCCTTGTGCGGCCAGAGGAACCCGAACGCGCCCAACACGCGGCCACGCCCCCGCTTGTGGGGCGGGAAGTACTCCGGGCAACCGGGGGGGATCCACGTCACCGTCTGGCCGGGGATACGCTCCCGCAGGCGGCGGGCTCCCTGCTCCGTCAGCGCCACCAGCGCATCGGCCTCTCGCTCCCACGGCTGCGGCGGGGCTCCCGGGGACAGGATCGTGTGCTCGGTGACCACCACCCGCACCCCGCGCGCTTTCGCCCGGCGGATGGACGTGGTCAGGGCCGCTGGATCAGGAAACAGGCTGCCCTCGTGCTGGACGTGGAGCACGCTGGTGCCGGAGGGCTCGGGAGCGCCGCGCGTGTGCCGGGGAGGGGTGCCCGGGCCACTCACCAGCGCGCGGCCCAGGTGCGCGGCATACTCAGCCACACCGCACGTGCCGCCGCGGCTGGGGGTCCAGAGGGTGGGAGCGTGCCGCAGGGGACGGAGCGAGCGTCCCAGCGACTCTTCCATCAGGTCCAGCAGCGCCGGTGCCTTCTGCCGGATGTCGCACTCCCGGCGGGCCCACTCGGAGGCGGACCGGCCCAGGCTGCGGGCCTCGTCGCGATGCTCCGCAACCCAGCGAAGACGCGCGACCACCGCCTCCATATCCGGTGTCGGCCGCAGGCCGCCGGAGCGGGGGTTGCTCGAGTCATACGGTACCCAGTCGCCGGCCGGGACTCCGAGCACTCGGTCCGGGCCGGCGGCGCGAATGGTATCCGATTGGCCCGCGGCGTCCAGCGCGATCACCGGCAGCCCGGTCGCCATCCCTTCTACCAGCGGGAGACCGTAGCCCTCGCTTCCCAGCGCCAGCAAGACGTCCGCCTCGGCGTACCAGTGGGCGATGCCGCGGGTGGTCTCGTCGGTATCCACAAAGCGGATGCGGGGATCGTCGGTGACGAAGCGGCTGTGGCCGAAGCGCGCTTTGAGGATCAGCCGCGCTTCCGGGTCGCCGGCGAACGCCTGCTGCCAGGCGGCGACGCCGGCCAGGGTATTCTTCCGCGGGGCGATCGGGCCGACCATCAGGGTCGTAAGCCCCGGCCGTGCCGGACGATCCTGGTACCGGTAAATCTCCGGATCGATCCCTTCCGGCAGCACCCAGATCGGGCGCGTGACGCCCGAGGCCCGGAAGAC
>JAJFMS010001147.1 GCA_020696885.1 Armatimonadota bacterium
AAACTCCCCGTGCCCCCGCCAGCCGGTACGCCGCGGCCACGCTGGGGGTCCACACGATCAGGTCCAGGCCGCCGCTTTCGGAGAGGCGGTCCGCCACGTAATAGGTGGTGGTACCGGCGTCCAGCAGCAGCACCCGCAACGCACGCTGCGAGGTCAGCAGGCTGGCTACCGCCGCCGCGATCACGATCTTGTCTTCCGACCGGTGCTGCAGCCGCGTCCCGAACAGCGAGCCGCCCAGCAGCTCCGGACCGCCGCCGCTGCGGACCGCCTCGTAGGTGCCGCGAGCCAGCTTGCGGACCCCGCGTAGCGCGCAGAGGGCTCCCAGATCGCTGCGGAGCGTCACCTCGCTGACCCCGAACTCTCGCCCGGCCAGCTCCGCGAGCTCACTGACGGGGACCGGTCGCTCTTGTTCGTTCAGAAGCTCCAGCAGCCGCATCATCCGGGTTGCTCGCTCGTCAGCCTTCATCGTGCTCCCGCCGGGGTGCTTTACGTTGCGCTTCCGTCTACATTCCTATTATGCCGCTTGGACTTTCGCAGTGCAGTCCATAACGAAAGTATTTGAGGTAGATTTCGAAAGCATCGGGTAGCGGCATGAGGTTGGCATAAACGCCGCGCTTCCGAGCCTGCGGGGGCCTTGAAGCAGCTATGGCGCGATTGCCACGGAGTCCCGGAGCGATCCGGGCACGGCTTCGCGCTGGTAGTCGCCGTCTCCGATAGATGCTGCCCGGATGCCTCCGGGACTCCGTGGCAACCATGCGATCGCGGGCAGCAGGCGCCATTTGACGGTCCAACTACCGGGAGAGGGGCCAAGCCATGTGAGAAGGCCGGGCCGCCTACCTGGCAGCCCTGCGCCCAGAGTTCCAGGTCCTCATTCCGGTGCAGTTGATCCAGCATCCGGACGAGGTCCGCCATCCGCTGCGGCACGTCTACAATCGTCGTCGCGCCGCCTTCGATCTCCGCCATCAGGATCTCGCAGGCATGCGGGTAAATGTTCGCGTGGTTCTCCTGATAGTAATGGAGGGCCTGGTAAGCCTGGCCCAGGCGCTGGTCCACCGGTGTCTGCACCCCGCGCCGCCCCAGGGCGATGAGGATGCGCTGAAGCATCGGGCTCATGGTGTTATCTCGGGACCACGATGGTGCCGCCGCCCGGAACCGTGTTCACAACGGCGGACGGGGTCACCCGGGTCTGGATCTCACGCGGCAGCCAGACGAACAGGCCCACGAGCAGCACGATCAGCATCAGGAAGTTCATGATCTGGAGGATCACGGAGAACCCGATGTTGTTCCCCTGCACTTCCACGGCCGCGCGGGTGGCGCGCTCTTCTACGGACACCTGGTGCGCCAGGCGCGCGGTGGTCTCTTTCTCCGTGATTGCATCGCTGATTGCGCCGCGGGCGACGGTCGTCTGGACCGCGGCGCGGCGAAGCTGCTCTTTGAGGGTTTCGTTCTCACGCTGCAGCTCTTCGAGACGCCCGGGGACGAAGCCCGGGTTGGATGCTCCCATTGCCATACTGTGTTTCTCCCAGCTCAAAATCGGTTGCGCTGGTGCGTTCTACCCGTCCGCCCCGTAGAGCAATCCACCGACCTGAAGCCGGGCGAGCCGGCGCTGTGGGGAGTGGCGCTTGGGTGTTGGGCCTTGGGTGTTGGGCCTTGAGTGTTGGGTCTTGGGAGAAGACACCCCCACACCGTCGGGATCTGGGGTCTGTGATCTCCGATTTCCGACTGAGACGACCCCTGCGTAAGGCGCGTAAGGCGTCTTGCCCTCCGAATACCCAACACCCAAGGCCCAACACCCAACCCCTAGCGTCCGCGCGGCACCCTCCAGATCCGCACCTTCCCGTCTGAGCCGGCCGAGGCGAGCGCACTGCCGCCCGGGCTCCAGCAGAGCCCGTTCAGGAAGACCCGGCGCTCCGTAAACCGCGCCACGCGCCGGCCGCTGGCTCGGTGCCAGACCCAGATCACCGCGGTGTGGTCCTGCTTATCGCCCCAGTAGTCGTCGAAGCTTCGCGCGGCCAGGTACTCACCGTCCGGACTCCAGGCGATTTCGCACGGTCCCTCGCCCGCCGGTAGAGAGCGCTCCAACGCCCCGGTGCGTGCGTTCCAGAGGCGCACGGCGGAGCCACTCCACGCCGCCGCGAGGTGGCGCCCGTCCGGGCTCCATACCGGCGCCGCTCCCGCGTCGCCGGAGCCCGACCACGGTACCCAGCCGCGGAGCTTCCCCAGCCGGTGCGCCAGCTTTCCGGTTGCGGTATCCCAGACCTGGAGGGGGCTATCTCGGAGCAGCTCGCCGGCCATCATTCCGGTCGCCAGATACCGCCCATTCGGGCTCCAGCCGGCGCTGAACCCGGTGAACCCGTGTCCCTCGACCGGACCATCGGCGGAGAGATGCCGGATACTGCGCAGCCGGCGGCCGCTGCGGAGGTCGTATACCTCCACGCGGTGGCGGTCGTTAAGCCGCAGGCGATAGCCCCGGCCCTGCGCCTCCCCCGCCCGGTCTGCTCCCGCGCGCGCCACGGCGAGGCGGCTGCCGTCGGGGCTCCAGGCCAGGTCGTCGAAGGGTGCGACGCGGGGCAGCGTGCGCACCACTCGCCGGCGCTCCACGTCCCAGATCCGCAAGCGGCGGTCCGTGTCTAGGGCCGCCAGCCGTTTCCCATCCGGGCGCACGCCGAGGCCCGCTGCTCCGCCGGGCACACGCCACCGGCTTACAGGCCGGCCTTCAGGAAGCGTCACCCGGACCAATTCGCTGCCCTTGCCTCGAACTAAGAGCTGCTTGCCGTCCGCGCTCCAGCCGAGTAGCCACGGCTCGGTGACCGGGACCGGAATCGTCGTCGGCCGGGTGGGCGCGGTCGCCGTGCGCGCCGGCGCGCCCCATGTAGCCAGCGGTATGGTGATCAGTACCGAGGTAGACCCTCGCTTCCACCCTTCCAAGGCGTTCTCCATTCTGCAGGCAGCCGGCTCCATGCAGTTGGTGCCGTGATAGCAACCCCGGTTCGGCCGCAGTCGGCACAGGGAACCGGGCGGACCGTGCCGCACTATGAGGGGACGGCCCGGCATTCCCGGTCCGACCTCCATCTCCCACAGGGACCCTACCGACTGCACCATGAAGATCCGAGACGTACGCGCGCTGCCCTTGATCGGAAGCACCCCGGATGGAGGCTGGTCTTCCGGCTT
>JAJFMS010001148.1 GCA_020696885.1 Armatimonadota bacterium
CGGCCGCCGAACCCTCGGCTCCCGCGGGCCGGTTGAACACCAGTCCCACGCCGCCGCCCACCACCAGCACGCCGGCGATGGCCAGGGTGACGACGTTGGAACGCAGCCAGCCGCCCGCTGCGGCGCCGACTCCGCCCGAATCGGGCGCCGGCCTGATGGGTCCGCTCATTGAATCCCCTCCAGCGGCAGGTTCGCCGCCACGGGCCCGGTGCTCACCGGCGCCACCGGCTTCTCTTCCGGCTCCTGCACGGTGAACACGGTAGCCAGCACTTCCGCGCGCAGCATCCCCCCCGCGTCCGCACCGGGCGCCGCGGGAGCGATGTCCCAACGGTCCGGAATGAAAAGCTGCTGCTGCTGCGTGAGGTTGGCCACGGTGCGGTAGATACCATCAAAAGTGCCGGTCAGCACCAGCCGTACGGCCCGCGGCTGGATCTCTCCGGCCACCTCGGCCCGCCCATCCTGGGCAAACTGGTGCATGGACCCGGAGCGCCACCGGGCGCCGTGCGCCGCTGCAACCTGAACCTTCACCACCTGCGCTCCCTCGCGCTTGGCCAGGCTCTTCACCGTCTTGGCATAGGCCTTCAGCTCGTCCTGAACGAACACCCGGCGGCCTTCGTTCTGCCAGTCCCGAAGCCGCTCGTTCAACGAGCGTAGCGAGTCCAGCCGGTCCGCAAACTCTTGCTCGCGCTCTTCCTGGATCGCCAGGGCCGAGCGCGCACCGTCCACCGCCGTCCACTGCGGCCAGATCAGCGCCACCCCGGCCACGCCGAGAGCGGCGGAGAAGAGCGTGCTGTGCAGCAGGAAGCGGGCCAGGCCGCGCTTGCGGCTCGGGGGGCGCGGCGTCCGGGCGGGGGAGCTGATGTTCAAACGCCTCATCTCACTCTCCTCTCAGGCGACCGACCACCTGGGATTGGGTCGCCGGCGCCACGCCGGCCGGGAGGGCGGCGAAGTCCACGTAGGGAGACTCGCGGAGGCTCTGGGTGAACTGCGTCACCAGCTCCGGCCGCTCCGCCGCTACCTGGGCACGGAAGTGCGGGCCGCTGCCGCTCAGCCGGGTGGTCCACACGCCGGCCGGCCGACGCCGGCTGAGCTCACCCACCACGGTGGTCCACGGCACCATCGGCTTGGCCTCGACCTCCGACACGTACCGGCTCACTTCACGGCGGAACTGGGTCAGCGCCACGTGCCGTGCCTCGGAGCGGTCCAGCGTGGAACGGAGCTGCCGCGTTCGGCTCATCGACTCCGTCCGGGCATGGTCCAACTGCCGGGCTTCCTTCCGAAAATGTAGCGCTACCGGAACGGAGACCGTGAGCGCGAGCATCACGCAACCGGCGGCGATTGCCGCGTCGACCGGTCCGAACCAACCCGCTTGCGGGGCGACTTCCGATACGGTTCCGGGCACAGCCCCGGACACCGCTTCAGCGGCGGCGGCGGGCGTTTGATCCGGTTTTCTTGAGGGCCAGTGCTTCATCCGAGCGATCCCTGCCGGGGACGTTTCCCGGCTCTATCCAATCAATCGGCTGAGCCCTATTCTGGCAGTCGCAGCCGATTGCTGAAGGGGTATCGCTCACGGAACTTCGTAATCGTTCGGTTTAGCTTCCTATCAGCTTTCTGATCCTCCGATCGGAGAGCCTCTCATCCGTTTGCAGGCTGATGAAGCTCTAACAGCAGTCCCGCGTGCGCGTCCCGCAGCTCTTCCACCGCGGACTCGAGCCGCGCGAGCTCGGGCGCAGGCATCAACCGGTGCATCGGATCGCAGATGAACGAGGCGCAGCCGAACGGGCGGAGGTCCGCCGGGAAGGAGCAGCCGTGCTCCCCCAGGTAGTCGCAGGGCTCACCGGCGGTCGGATCGTCGTCGCTCGCCGCGTCGAGTAGCGGCTGCGCGGGACCCGCGGAATCCAGCATCGGCAGCGGATAGCCAAGCTCCTGCACCAGCACCACGTCGAGCGGCCGTACCCAGGTGGGCTTGCGGCAGCAGGGCGTGAGGCAGGCTCGAACAGCCGCCGCACCCGCCGCTGCGCGGCACGATAACGAGACAGGGGGTTGGCAGTCATTGGGCGCCTCGGGTAGCGGAGCGCGGCGACGACAGGGCTCCGGAGCAGATTATGCCGTGATTCCCCCTGACCGAACCCTCCGGGGGTTCGCGTGCACTACCGTTCTGGGGATACGGGATGTTCTGGAAGTGGTTCGCTGCGTTGTGGATCGGCCTCTGCCTGGTATCCGGCACCTGCGCCGCCAACCCGCCGGCGTGGACCCTCTACACCAACTCGGAGAACAGCCGCCGGCTGGCGCTGAGCCCCGCCTGGGTGGCGGTGGCTACCAGCGGCGGGGTGCGGACCTTCTGCCGGAAGACCGGCGCATGGCGCACCTTCACCATTGCTGATGGGCTTCCCTCGTACAGCGTCCTGGGAATCACATTCGATACCGACGCGCCGGCCGTGTTGTGGACAGCCAGCCTCCATCCCCCCGCGGGCACCGGGGCTCCGAGCAACCAGCTCGTACTCTCGATGATCGATCTCGAGAGCGGCACGGTGCGAACCCATCCCGGGCTCCAGCTCAATGGAATCGGCGCGGCGATGGACGAGCTGGGCCTCTACCCCCTGGTCGCAACCCAGGGGCGGGTGGTGGCCGGCGCTACTGGCGCGGGTCAGCAATTCGCATACGATTCCGTCACCTCCAGGTGGTCCCCCTTGCCGAAGCCGGAACCCACGCCGGCGCGGCAGCAGCGGTCCGGCGGTGGGATGCAGCGGTTGCTGGTGACAGGGGACCGCGTCCTCTGGGCAGACGCGCGCGGACTCACGGTCTACCAGCGCGCCAACCGGCGGATCTCCTACCACCGGCTACTCCGAGACGACCAGATCAATGCCCCACTGGCACTCACCCTGGACCCGGACGGCCTCTGGTACACCGTCCTCAAGCACCTGCGCCCTCACGCGCCCCTGACGTCTCCGACCTACCTGCTAAAGGTCCGGATGGACGCGGCCAACGGAGAGAATCGCATAACAAGCCGACAGTGTATCTCTCCGGCCGAGGCGCTGCGGCGAGAGCGGTCGGCCCCGCGCCGTCCCGAGCTGCTCGGCGGAAGCAGTGTGACGGACTTCGAGGACGAAGGGGACACGCTCTGGTTCGCCACCGTGAATCACCCGGGGATCCGCGCCGGCGGCGTCTCCCGCTACGTGGTGCGGGAGCGCCGGTGGATCCATGACGCTCCCCAGGGAGAGATTCCCGCCAACATGGTGAGCGAACTGGCCACGATCCGTGGCCAATTGCGAGTGGCGACGATGAACGGAACGGGAGCCTTCGACCCCGCACGTGGTAACTGGCAGAGAATCAACCTCCCAGCGTACGCTTACGAGGCCGCTGTGGAGCCGGGCAACCTCCGCTCCTTCCCCGATGGCCGCGGCGGCTGGATCCGGGGCCTCGCGGAGGAGGGTCAGTTCGTCTGGTCCTACCAGGTGGAGAACTACCGCGGCGGGGAGCAGCGCTCGCGCAACGTGCTGACGCGGCGTAACCGCAGCGACGGGACGCTGGAGTTCTTCGATCAGGTACCGGCGTTGGCGCACCTCTCCGTCATCAGCGTGGCGCCCGCGGGACGAGACCTCTGGCTGCTCTGCCAGGACCTGCGCACCCTGGTCCCGGGCCAGCGGATCGGCCCCGCGGTCGCGGTGCGGTGGGATCGGGAGCGGCAGCAGTTCCATCGCTACGAGGGCGGAGTGCTCGCCGAGGCCGCCGCTGCCGCGCTACGCGCCTCCGGCAACTATCAGGGCGAGGCCGGTGTCTTCCAGGCCGCCGGAGAGACCTGGATGGAGCTCAACCAGTGGCTGCTGAAGTTCGACCGTGCGGCGGAAACCTGGACGGTAGAGACGCGCGGCGTCTGGTCGCTCTACGCCTACCCGGACGCGCTCTGGCTGCGCACCATCAGCCCGAAGGACACCGGCGACCTCTCCGCCCAGCAGTTCTTCCGCTGGCAGCCCAAAGACGCCTGGCAGCGGCTGCGACTGGACCCGCGATTCGCGCCGCTCATCAGAAGCTTCTTCCAGCGCGACCTGGAGTATTACTGGTTCGCGGGCTTCGGCGTGACGCGGCTCCGGCAAGCCGATGCAGAGTTCGAGGCGCTCAGCCCGTCCGGCATCGGCCAATGACCGCTGGAAACCTGACACGTCGTTCGGCAGCATTGGAGAGAAGTGATTGGGCGAGCCCTCCCACCACCGCCATGTTCGCCGTGTATGAAGTGCGGAGCTTCCAAGCTCCGCAGTGGTACCGCCACGGAGGGTTGCGAGGCTAGGAAGCCTCGCACTCCATAGACATCGTTCGGCAGCCACGGCACGATTTCAGCTTCGCG
>JAJFMS010000089.1 GCA_020696885.1 Armatimonadota bacterium
GCCACGGTGGCGGACGCGGACAAGCAGGAAGCCCTCCCGCTGCTGCGGCGCTACCACCGGCTCGGCTACCGGATCTTCGCCACCTCCGGCACCGCGCACTACCTCCAGCAGAACGGGATCGACGCCGAGCAGGCGAACAAGATCCACGAAGGCGGCCGCACGCTGGTGCAGCTCATCCAGGACGGGAAGGTCAACCTCCTGATCAACACCGTCTCGCGCAACAAACGGTCCGAGCGGGAAGCCACCCTCCTCCGCCGCGCGGCGGTAGAGAACGGCGTGCCGTGTCTCACCAGCCTGGACACCGCCGGCGCCCTGCTGGAAGCGTTGGAGTCCCGCCAGGCCCGCCAGGGTCCGGAAGGCCAGCTCCACTGCCTGACCATTGATGAGTACTGCGCGTTGAAGTAAGCACACCTCACCCCACTTCGCCGCTCCCTCGCAGCGGGAGCGGCGAAGTGGGCCCTAACCGGGAGCAGGAGGGCCAGGGAGATGGAGGTTCTGTCCTTAATCATCCCGCTCGCGAACGTCGGAGCCGCCGGCACCGGTGCGTACCTCAGCTTCTGCGTGTGCCGAACCATGGTGACGGATATCTTCGCCAACGACGTGCCGCTGCCTGCCTGGTTGGAGGCGATCGCACCGTTGAAGGGACGCTGGCTCCGACTGTTCATCGCGGCGCCGGGGATCGTCTCGATGGCGGTGTTCGTGTTCGCCGTGGTGACGTTCGCGGTCGTCGCGGCCCTAGCCGCGGTGGGAGCCGTGCTGATGCTCCTCGGCAGCGCCGTCATCAACGGTTGGGGTCTTCGCTGATGCCGCCCTCCAATCCGGCTTCCCCGCAACGTCTTGCGTCCAACTGGAGCGGGAGCAGCGAAGCAAAACCGTGGACGCAGCACACCTTTTCTCTCGTATAACTTTACGCTGGCTTCGCCGTGCGCGCTTGATGCTGCCGGCGCCCTCCCGACCGCCTGAGATCCTGACCCGCAATGCCTGAATCGAAACCGCTCACGCCCGAAGAGCGAGAAGTATGCATCGAGTTACTGCAGCGGCTCGCCGACGACCCAGCGCGGGTCGCTCCGGATGAGCGGCTCCGGGCCCTGATCTCCAAGATCAGCCGGCAGGGCCGGAAACGGCAGAGCCGGATCGAGCGAGCGGAGCGGCAGGAAAAGGACTGGCAGCGGCAGGCCGAGACGGCGATGGTGCTGCGAGACCTGCGCCAGCAACCGCTGGCGCTTCCCGGGGCCTCGGCGGAAGCGCCGCCCCGGACCGTGCTCGAGGAACCGGTGTCCTGCTATGTGTGCAAGCGGTTCTATACCGAGCTGCACCCCCTTTACCACAAGCTGTGCCCGGAGTGCGCGGAGGTGAACTACGCCCGCCGCGAGCAGCGGGCGGACCTGCGCGGCCGCACGGCGCTGCTTACGGGCGGGCGCATCAAGATCGGGTTTCAACTGGCGCTCCGCATGCTGCGCGACGGCGCCCGGGTGGTGCTCACCACCCGGTTCCCGGCAGACGCAGAACGGCGTCTCGCCACCGAACCGGACTACCCGGAGTGGCAAGACCGGCTGCAGGTGGAGGGGCTGGACCTCCGGAACCTGGTGGCCGTGGAAGCGTTTGCGAAACGGCTGGCCGAGACCGAGCCGCACCTCGACATCCTCATCAACAACGCGGCGCAGACCGTGCGGCGTCCGTTTTCGTTCTACCGGCACCTGCTGGAAGGAGAGCCGGTCCCGCACCTCCTGGAGCAGTTGAACGGCTACTCCGAAGCGCTGGCGGAGATGCGGGCCCTTCCCTCCGGGGAGACGGACGAGGAAAACGGCATCACCCAGCTCTCACCCTACTTTCCCGTGGGAGTCCTCGACGCGGACGGGCAGCAGGTTGACCTGCGCCCGGCGAATAGTTGGGGGATGCGGCAAACGGACGTAGGCACGCTGGAGCTGCTGGAAGTGCACCTGGTGAACGCCATCGCGCCGTTCATGTTGTGCCGGGAGTTGAAACCGGTGCTGCTCCGCTCCCCGTTCCCGCGCCGGTTCATCGTGAACGTGTCCGCGATGGAGGGGCAGTTCGGCCGGGGCACCAAAACGGTGTACCACCCGCACACGAACATGGCCAAGGCGGCGCTCAACATGCTTACCCGCACCTCGGCCGCGGAGTTCGCCAAGAGCGGCATCTACATGAACAGCGTGGATACCGGCTGGATCACGAACGAGCATCCTTACGACACCCGGGAGCGACACCAGACCGACATCCACTTCTTTACGCCGCTCGACGTACTGGACGGGATGGCGCGCGTCTACGATCCGATCGCGCGTGGGATCAACGAGCCGGGCGTGCCGCTCTTCGGTCATTTCCTGAAGGACTACGCCCCCTTCCCCTGGTAGCCGGTGGCGGCGCAGCGGGATACGGTGGAATACGGCGACCGCCGGGCAAGTAAGCGGTAGCTGTGTCGTAACCCTTCGCGGCCTTCCAGAGCCATCGCGCTGGTCCGTCAGGAACATCGCGCCGGCAATGTGACGAACCGGCCCTGCTCGGGAGATCATGTTCCAAACCGTTCGGATCCCTTGACTGCAACCTCGACCTGATATCCACCCATGAGCACTGTTCGTTTTGGCGTCCTCGGCCTCGGCATGGGCTACATCCACTGCAAAGACCTGGTGGATGCGCAGGGCTGTGAGCTCGTTGCAGTATGCGATGCCTCGCCCGAGCGGCTCGAGAAGACGAAGACCGAGTTCGGCGCCCGCGGCTACTCAAGCTATGCGGACATGCTGGCCGACCCAGACGTCGACGTGGTGAACATCTGCACCCCGTCCGGCACCCACGCGGACCTCACCATCCAGGCGCTACAGGCCGGCAAGCACGTGGTCTGCGAGAAGCCGCCGGACGTTTCCGTAGAGGCGGTGGACCGGATGATCGCTGCCCAGCGCGAGAGCGGCAAGCAGGTAATGGTGGTCTTCCAGTCCCGCTTCGAGCCGATGTACCGGAAGATCAAGGCTGCGGTGGACGAAGGTCGCCTCGGCCGGCTGGCCGGCGTACACGGCCAGGTGACCTGGTGGCGCTCTCACGAGTATTACTCTCCACCGGGCAACTGGAAGGGCACGTGGAAGCTGGACGGCGGCGGCAGCCTGGCGAACCAGGGCGTCCACGTGCTGGACGTGGTCCAGTGGATCGGCGGGCCCGTGGTGGAGGTGTACGGCAAGTTCGGGGTGTTCGAGCACCAGATCGAGAGCGAAGACAAGACGGTGGCCGTGCTCACCTTCGCGAACGGGGCGCTCGGCACGCTCACCACCACCACGGCGGCGTACCCGGGGCTGGACCGCGGCATCCTGGTGCACGGCGGCAGCGGCACGATCCAGACGCAGGACGACTACATCCTCCGCTGGCTGCTGAAGGGCGAAAGCCCCGAGGCGGAGCGCGAGGAAGAGCGGCAGGTGCTGGACGAGCTGGGCCGCAAGGAAGCGCAGAATACCTCCACCGCCTCCGACCCGTTCGCGTTCGCGTGGCGCGGGCACCTGGTGCAGTTCGAGGCGATGGCCGAGGCGGTGCGGAACGGCACCGCGCCGGAGAACAGCATCGAGACCACCCGGCACACCATCGAGATCCTGAACGCGGTGTATGAGAGTGGGAGAACCGGGAAGCCGGTGCGGCTCGGCTAATCGAACCTTCCGGCCTTCCTGGTTCGTGCGCTGGACATTCGAACTGATCGGAATAATGCGTAATCCGTAATGCGTAAAGGACTGCTCTCAAGAGCGGTTCCTTACGCATCACGGATTACGCATTACGCTTAGTCCTCTCAAGACTATCGCCGTCTTGCAAACTACCGCTCCTCAGAGGGCCGTACGAATCTATGGACCAGATCCGAGACATCCTTTCCGGCGTGCAGACCGGACTCCTGACGATTGACGAAGCCGTTTCCGCGCTGAAGTGGTCTCCGTTTGAGGACCTGGGTTTCGCGCGGCTCGATACCCACCGGCAGCTCCGCACCGGCGTGCCGGAGGTGGTGTACTGCGCCGGGAAGACCCCGCCCCAGGTGGCCGCGATCGTGGAGCGCCTTTACGAGCGGAACGGCCTGGTGATGGGCACGCGCGTCTCACCGGAGCACTTCGCGGCGGTGGCGGAGCTGCTGCCTCACGCCGTGCTGCACGAGCCCGCCGGCATCTTCGAGGTCCGCACGGAGCCGCGACCCGAGGCTGCGGAGAACGCCCCCTACCTGCTGGTAGTGAGTGCGGGTACGTCGGACCAGAAGGTGGCGGAGGAGGCCGCCGTCACCGCGGAGATCCTCGGCACCCGCGTGGAGCGGCTGTACGACTGCGGCGTGGCGGGCCTGCACCGGATCCTCGGCGAGCGAGAGCGGCTCGGCCGGGCCAAGGTCATCGTGGTGGTGGCCGGCATGGAAGGCGCGCTGCCCAGCGTGATCGGCGGCCTCGTGGAGCAGCCGGTAGTGGCCGTGCCCACCAGCGTGGGCTACGGCGCCAGCTTCAACGGTCTCGCCGCCCTGCTGGGAATGCTCAACACCTGCGCCAGCGGCGTAACCGTGGTGAACATCGACAACGGCTTCGGGGCCGGGTACTTCGCGCACCTCATCTGCAGGGGGTAGTTCCAGTTCACCGCAGAGGCGCAGAGGACGCAGAGGACGCAGAGGACGCAGAGGGCCGCGGAGAGGGAGCCGGGGGAGTTTCGACAGGATGAACAGGATTGACAGGATGTAGGGGCAGGCTGGGGTGATAAAGCTTCGCTTCCGTGGACTTGTCGAGTGTGACTCTAGCCGCCGCGGGTCTTCGCCCGGCTTTCCCCATCCCCTTCATCTGCGTCCATCTGCGTTCATCTGCGGCTAAAACTCTGCTTGTCCCTCTCCGCGGCCCTCTGCGTCCTTTGCGTCTCTGCGGTGAAATTGCTCCGTCGCATTCTCATGGACCTCGAAGGCCTTGCTGCCGGCGCGCTCTTCCTGGTGGTGATCTCGCCCTGTGTCTGGTACCTGTGGCGGGTACTGGACCGGTTGGACCGGCCGCCGGTTCGCCCGTTCAAGCGGAACCCTGACCGGACGTGGGTGGATGATACGGACGCACACCTTGTCCAGTTCGGGATAAGGCTCAATCCGTCGATCTCCGAGCACGTGCGCCGCATCGAGACCGAGGGCGTGGAGTACTACCGGGCGCAGTTCCGGACGGCTCCCTTAGGGAGCTGGCACCCGCGCAACCAGGAGCCGATGCTGGGCGGTCTCTACTGGGATTTCTGGTGCAACCATACCGGCGAGGTGCTGGAGACGGCAGTGATGGGCTGCTCGGACCGCCGGATTACGTTCCGGTGGCGGGAGGTCTCGGACTTCACCATCGAGCTGCTGGTGACCGGGCGGCAGAACTGGGTCCGAGCTACCGCGGAAGGCACCACGTTCTGGGAGGACGAGGAGCGTGAGGAAGACGACCCTCCCGAGGAATGGGAGCGGGCCGAGTATGCCTTCACGCTTCGCAACGGGGATCCGCCGGATATCGTGATGCACACCCCTGGCTGGAGCACGTTCAATGCGCTGTGCCTCTACTCCGAGGGACCACTGAGCCGGGACTGGCCGCGCTAACGGCACGCGCGATCCACCAATCCCGCAAACCTGTGCGCACTCCGCGTCTCTGCGGTGAATAATCACTCCATGCGTGTAGCCTATCTGGATTGCATCGGCGGGATTAGCGGCGACATGACCCTCGGGGCGCTGCTGGACGCGGGCGTGGACCGCGCGGCGCTGGAAGCCGGTTTACGGACCCTGAACCTCCCCAACTGGGAGCTCCAGGTGGGCCGCACCCGCAAGTCCGGCATCGCCGGCACGAAGGTCGAAGTAGTGGTCGGCGGCGCCGCGGCCGGGAACGCACCCATGATGCGGGTCCCGCCGGACGACGCCCCCCTCGAGACGTCCGGTCACACCCACAGCCACTCTCACACGCACACCCACTCCGAGAGTCACACCCACTCCCACGCAGAGACCTACGTCCACGACACCCGCATCTCCACCGCCATCGGCCACCGCCCAGCAAGAACCGCCTCCCCGACACCTCCCGTAACCTCCACGCCCTCCGGGGCAGGCAACGCCCGTCCCCCTGAACACCTGAACAATGCCCATTCCCACGACGGCTCCGTGACCCGCACGTTCGGAGACGTGGCGGCGCTAATCCGGGCCAGTGGACTACCCGAGGTGGTGAAGGAGCGAGCCGAGCGGGTCTACCGCCGGCTGGCGGAGGCGGAGGCGGCGGTACACGGGGCTTCGCTGGAAACGGTCCACTTCCACGAGGTGGGCGCGGTGGACAGCATCGTGGACGTGGTCGGCTCGGTCTACGGGCTGTACCTGCTGGGGATCGAGCGGGTGATCTGCTCCCCGCTGCCGAACGGGAAGGGCTTCGTGCGGTGCGCGCACGGGCTGATGCCGATCCCGCCGCCGGCTACGGCGGAGCTGCTGAAGGGCTGCCCGCTCCGGCAGGTGGACGTAGAGGGCGAGCTGGTGACCCCCACCGGCGCCGCCCTGGCGAGTGCGCTGGCGGAGAGCTTCGGACCGCTCCCCGGCTTCACGGTGCGCGAGGTGGGCTACGGGGCTGGCGGCAAGGACTTCCCGTTCCCGAACCTGCTGCGGATCGTGGTCGGGGACGATGACACCGCCCCCGCCGAGGCGACCACCGTCACGCTGATCGAGGCGAATATCGACGACATGTCGCCGCAGGTCTACGACAGCGCGTTCACCGCCCTGTTCGCGGCGGGGGCGCTGGACGTGTGGATCACCCCGATTCAGATGAAGAAGAACCGCCCGGCCCACACCCTCAGCGTGCTGTGCGAGCCGGCGGCGGCCGAGCAGGTGACCGGCGTCCTCTTCGCAGAGACCACCACCCTGGGCGTCCGCTCCACAGAGTGGAAGCGCTCTTGTCTGCAGCGGGAATGGGTAAGCGTGGAGACGCCATACGGCGCGGTGCGGGTGAAGGTGGGCCGGCAGGCCGGTGAGCTGCGCACCGCCACCCCGGAGTATGAAGACTGCCGCGAGCGGGCCGTGGAGCGGGGGGTGCCGGTGAAGCTGGTCCAGGCCGCGGCCACCGCGGCCGCCTTTCAACAACTGCTGGCCGGCGCAGGCAGCGAGGAGCAAACCCGATGACGAGAGTCTCGCGCCGAGGGGCGCTCCTGGTGATCGCCGCGGCCCTGACCGCGGTCTCGCAGCCTGCCATGGAAGCCCAGGATGCCGCGGCGGCAGCGCGGACCGCCGTAGCGGGCATTGCCGGCGAGGAAGCGCGCGCCAACGCTGCGCGCCTCACCCTCACCGTGGCCGAGCGGCGGGGGAAGTACGTGGAGAATGAGAAGCCCGACCTCATGCGCGGCCGGATGGCGGGCGAGCCGCCGATCATGGCGGAAGGCGCGTTCATGTTCGGGCCGGAGGGTTGGGCGAAGGAGCTGAACGTCGCCGTTTCCGCGCTGAGCCCTACGCCCACCCGCACACGGACCGGCGCGTCCGGGGAGATCCTCCGCTTCCGGGTGGAGGCCACGGTGGAGGGAAAGCCGCAGACCCGCGCGTTCCTCAGCCGGCTGGCGGCCGCCACACCGGGAGACGCCGTGCTCTCCAGCCGCGTAGCCCGCTCGCTCACCGGGGTCAACTGGAGCTCGCTGAAGCAGGACGGCGAGCTGCTCACGCTTACCGGCTCGCGGGGGATGGAGCGGCACACGGTGGTCCTCGCCCGCGGGCCGCGGCCGCAGCTCCGAAGCTGGGAGCTGGCGCGCACGGTGCCGCTACCGCAGGGGAAGAGCGCGGAGCAGACCTATGTGGTGGAGGTGACGCGAGATCCCGCCACCGACGCGCTCACTCGCATCCAGGAATGGGTGGTGAGCCCGCCTCCCGCCGGCACCGTGGCCTATCGCGACACCACGGTCAAGAAAATCGAGCCGCTGGAGGCGGTGAAGCCGGACGAGCTGGCGATCCGGCTGCCGAAAGGCACGATTGTTGCGGACGCCCGCACCGGAGGCATCGCGGAGTACGAGCTGCTGGAAGAAGACGCGGGCAAGCAGGACTCCCCGGTGACCGAGTCGGTGGCCAAGCCCGCTCCGGCCATCGAGGTCAGGAACACGGACGGAAAGGCGGTGCGGCTGGATCGCGATAAGCCGGTGCTCCTGATCTGGTTCTCCGCTGGCTCCGCGCCGGTGCAGTCGATCGCCGAGATGGTCGACGCGATCGCGGATGAGTACCGCAAGAAAGGGATCCAGTTCCTCGGGCTGGAGACCTCCGCGGCAGGAGACGCCGGGGCCCAGGCCGAAGCGTTCGGCAAGCGCGTGAAGTGGTCGTTCCCGCTGGCGCTGGACCCGGGCGGGGAGCTGGCCTCCCGCTTCGGCATCATGCGCGCCGTGCCCGCCGTGGCGTTAGTGGATCGCCAGGGTAAGATCGTCTACGCGCGCACCGGCGTGGACCCGGTAACGCTCACCGCGGCGCTGGATAGCTTGAAGAAGTAGGGGCTGGGGTGCTGGGGGTTTAACCGCAGAGACGCAGAGAGCGCAGAGGGGGAGAAAGAGGGAGATTTTAGACTGGATCGCAGGA
>JAJFMS010000090.1 GCA_020696885.1 Armatimonadota bacterium
GGATTATTCACCACCAAGACACGAGGACACCAAGAGTAAGAAACCCGTCCTTCATCTCTCGTCTTTGTGCCTTCGTGTCTTGGTGGTGAATAATCCGGTTAGTAGATCGCCAGCTCCGTCTGCTTATCGAACGCGTGGGTGCGGTCCATGTCGAGGACGAGGTCCAGCTCGTGCTCTTCCTGCACCTCGGTCTCCGCATCCACGTCCGCCACGAAGCTGTGCGGGGCGCTGGAGAGGTACAGGTGCATCCGGTCGCCCATCGGCTCGGTCACCTCGCAGAGGGCCTTGATGGTGTTGCCGCCGTTGGCCGCCAGGTTTGGAGGGCGCTGGTCCTTCCCGAATAGATCGGACGGACGCACGCCGAAGACTACCGTCTTCCCCTCGTGCGGCTTGAGCTGGTCGACCGCGCGGGCCGGGGCCTGTACCTGGAAGCTGCCGGCGTCCAGCAGGTAGCCTGCGGTGTTCCTGACCACCTTCACGTCGATGAAGTTCATGCTGGGGCTGCCGATGAAGCCGGCCACGAACATGTTCGTCGGGTGATGGTAGAGGTTCAGCGGCGTGTCGCACTGCTGGACCAGGCCGTCCTTCATCACCGTGATGCGGTCTCCCATCGTCATCGCTTCCACCTGATCGTGGGTGACGTAGATGGTGGTAATGCCCAGGCGACGGTGGAGCTTGATTAGCTCCGCGCGAGTCTGCACGCGCAGCTTGGCGTCCAGGTTGGAGAGCGGCTCGTCCATGAGGAAGACCTGCGGCTCCCGCACGATGGCGCGGCCCAGCGCCACGCGCTGCCGCTGTCCGCCGGAGAGCTGCTTCGGCTTGCGCTCCAGGAGCTTCTCCAGGTCCAGCATGCCGGCGGCTCGCAGCACGCGCTCCCGGATCTCGGCTTTGCGCTTTTGCGCCTCGCCCCAGTGGGTGACCTGCCAGAAGAAGCTGCCCAGCATCCGCAGCTTGAGGCCGAACGCCATGTTCTCATACACGCTCATGTGCGGGTAGAGCGCGTAGTTCTGGAACACCATGGCGATGTCCCGGTCTTTCGGGGAGACGTCGTTCACCAGCCGGTCGCCGATGTAGATCTCGCCGCCGGTGGACTCTTCCAGCCCGGCGATCATCCGCAGGCAGGTGGATTTACCGCAGCCGGAAGGGCCGACGAACACCATGAACTCCTTGTCCTTGATGGACAGGTCCACGTTGTTGACCGCCACGACTTCTTTGAACTCTTTGGTGAGGCCACGCAGGGTAACGCCCGCCATGGGTGGTTGCACTCCTAGAAGCACGGCCGAAAAGTCAGCACCGCCTATCCGCCCGAAGGGGAGCCGACACGTGCATCGTTAGCACGTCAGGTTCGCCGAGCGCCCGCACCCCTCCTCCAGTGCGATTGCCACCGCTTCCGCCAGGGGTAGGCGCCGGCCGGCCTCCCGGGCGGCAACCAGCCCGCGCTCACCCAGGGCCACGCGCAGGGTGGCGAGGTCTTCCGGATCCTCCGGGTTCTGGAGATAGGCGAGCCGCCAGCCACTGCGGGCGAACGTTTCCGCCACGCAGCCGAAGAGGGCCGCCGCCTCCTCCGGATTGCAGCGGATCCGAGCGCGCGCCAGCGTCTGCACGCAGGCAGCGAGGCCCACGTCGTCAGTGCGCTGCCGGAACAGGTCCACCGCTTCCCGGATCCGCTCCCGGGCGCGGGTCTCGCGGCCCTGGAGGAGGTCGATCAACCCCAGGGTCTGCAGCGTCCACGGCACGTTGTGCTCCACGAGCCAGTTGCTGGGATCCAGGTGCAGCACCTCGCGCAGGAACTCCACCGCCTCGTCGTAGTCGCCTTCGAGCTGGGCGCGCTTCCCGAGCTGGTAGAGTGCGAGCGCCAGCCCGCGCGTATCCTTGCGCTCGCGCTGGAGGGCCAGGTGCTCCTCGAAGAGCCGCCGGCTTTCCTCGGAATCGCCGCAGAAGTAGACGGCCCATCCCAGCTCCGACAGGTTGTGGCCCACCCCCACGCGATCCCGGAGCGCGCCCCACAACTGCCGGCTCTCGCGGAACAGGCCGACGGCGGAGCGGTAGTCGCCCATGCGCCAGAGCCGGGTGACGCCCATGCGCCAGAGGGCGTTGGCAATCTGCCAGTCGTCGCCGGTCTGGCGCAGCAGCACCAGCGCTTCCGACAGCGCCTGCAGGGCGGCCTCATCGTGATCCAGCGTTTGCTGATGGAACCCCCAGGCTCGCAGCGCGTAGCCCAGCACCCACGGGTCCCCCAACTGCCGGGCCAGCTCCAGCCCGCGCTTCCACACCACGCCGGCCCCGGCCTCGTCGCCGTTCTGATGCCGGGAGTAACCGAGCTGGCACAGCGTGACGGCGAGCGCGGGCAGGTCGCCCAGCCGCTCCGCGAGCGCCGCGGAGGCTTCCATCCGGTCGACGGACACCTGGCTGTCTCGCAGGTGGAGCGCCAGCAGCGCATCCGCGAAGAGGACCTGCTGGTAAGCCGGACCCACGGGCCCGAGCTCCGCCGGATCCAGCCGCTCGATGAATTCCCGGTTGGCCGCCAGCAGGATGGCGTAGCGCTCGCGGCCCTCGGTGCGGTGCCCCCGCGCCAGCCAGAACCGGGTGAGCCCGGAAGCCAGGCGGAGCCCCGCCATCGGCGCGGAAGCCTGCGCCCAGTCGAGCGCCGCGCGGAGGTTGTCGTGCTCCGTCTCCAGCCGCTCCAGCCACTCCTGCTGGTTCGGGCCGATCAACTCTTTCCCGGCCACCTCGCCCAGTCGCATGAAGTAGTCCATGTGGCGGCGGCGGAACCGGTCCGCCTCGCCGGACTCCAGCAGGCGGTCGCACGCGTACTGGCGGATCGTTTCCAGCAGGCGGTAGCGCGGCTCCGCGGACCCGCCGTCCAGCGGCTCCAACTGGACCAGCGACTTGTTTACCAGCCGGTTCAGCAGCTCGAACAGGTCCGGAGCCTCTTCATCGGGGAAGAGCTCGTGATCCTCGCCGGGGAAGAGCGCCTCGGCGGCGGAGAGCGTCCAGCCGCCGGAAAAGACGGAGAGGGCTCGCAGCGCCCGCTGCTCCGGCGGCGAGAGCAGGTGGTAGCTCCAGTCGATCAGCGACTTGAGGGTCTGCTGGCGGGGAAGCGCGGTGCGGCTGCCGCCGGTGAGCAGCCGGAAGCGGTCTTCCAGCCGGGCTGCGATCTGCTCCACCGGGAGCACGCTCACCCGGGCCGCGGCCAGCTCGATGGCCAGCGGGATGCCGTCCAACTGCCGGCAGATCTGCGCGATCACCGGCACGTTGGCGCGGGTGATCTCGAAGTCCGCGCGCGCCAGGATGGCCCGGTCCCGGAAGAGGCGGAGGGCGTCACACCCGGCCGAGCGCGCGTCTCCATCGGCCGTGGCCGCTTCCAGCTCGCGCGGGTCCGGCACGCCGAGCGGCGGGACGCGGAGCACCTGCTCTCCGGCCACGCCGAGGGTCTCCCGGGTGGTGGCCACGATCTTGAGGTGCGGGCACTGCCGCAGCAGCGAGTCCGCCAGGCCGGCGGCGGCGTCGATCACGTGCTCGCAGTTGTCCAGGATGAGGAGCATCACCCGGTGCTGCAGGTGGTCCGTCACCGCGGTGAGCTGCGGCCGGCCCGCTTCCTCCGCCAGTCCCAGGGCGGCGGCGGCGGCGGCCACCACGCGGCCCGGGTTGCTGACGGAAGCCAGCTCCACCAGGCGGATGCCGTCCGGGTAATGGTCCAGCACTTCGCCGCCGAGCTCGATGGCGAGGCGGGTTTTGCCGATGCCGCCGGGCCCGGCGAGGGTGAGCAGCCGCGAGCGGCCCAGGAGCGAGCGGGACGTCTCCAACTCCCG
The DNA here is from genome assembly GCA_020696885.1 of Armatimonadota bacterium. The sequence continues at coordinate 3,813 of JAJFMS010000090.1, forward strand.
GGCGCGCCCGACGAACGTGGTGGAGAGCGCGGGCAGGTTGTGGGACACCTCCTCCGTGCGAGCCCCGATCGCTTCGCCCAGGGAAAGGGCGGCGTAATGGGGGCGTAGGAGCCACCCGGTCTCGTCCGTGGTGAGCATGCCGCGCTCGAACAGGTGGACCAGGCCGGCGTGCAGGAACCGGGGCAGCCCGCGCGTTTCGCGGTGCAGCCAGGCGAGGAACAGGTCCGGCGGCTCCCACTGGAGGAGCGTCCGCAGCCAGACCCGTGTGGCCCCGAGGCTGAGGGGGCGCAGCTCCACCCAGCCCGCCTCCGGGCCTTCGAAGTGGCGCACGCTCACGCGGCGGCTGTTGTCTACCGCACACATCAGGCCCAACACGCGGGGGTTTCCCGGCTCGAGGCTGCTCCGCAGGAGCTCCAGGGTGGCCCGGTCCGCGTCCGCCGCATCGTCCAGCAGCACCAGCAGCGGCCCGCTGGTCCCGGACCGGGCGCTGCCGAGCGAGAAGAGATGCCGCGCGGGATCGCCGCCCAGGACCGGATCCAGGGTGTCCGGCAGCCCCTCGCGCAGCGTGGCGTAGGCGGTACCGCGGTGGCCGGTGCGGCCTCGCAGGGAGAGGGTGGCGATGCCCAGCACCTCCGCCGCACGCTGGGTCTCGGAGAGGAAGCGGGTGCGGCCGGCGCCCCGGATCCCTTCCACGTGCAGCACCCCACCCCTGCCCGCCGAGAGCTGCGCGAGGAACCGCTGCATCTGGTTCAGCGCGTCGTCCCGCTCCATGAGGCGCACGGACTCGTTGATCCGCACGTGGCCGGCGCCGGAGACGGAGGCGTCCACCACCCGGCCGCGGCCGAGGCGCTTCGCCTCGAAGAGCCGGTGGTCCGCCCGCGCGAAGAGCGACTCCGCGGTATCCGTATCATCCGGGAAGCTGGCGACGCCCACGCTGAGGGAGAGCGTGAGGGGCGGCTCCCCGAGGAACGGCCGGATGCGCGTTTCGGCGAGCAGCCGGTGGGCGAGGGCCGCCGCGTGCCCCGCAGGCGTGTTGGGGAGCAGCACGACGAACTCGTCGCCGCCGTAGCGGAACGGCAGGTCGCTGCTGCGGATCGCCTGGCCGAGGCGCTCCACCCACTCGATCAGCACCGCATCGCCCCGGCTGTGGCCGAAGGCGTCGTTGACGCTCTTGAAGTAGTCGAGGTCGATCAACAGGAGCGAGAGCGGCTCTCCCGTCATCCGGGAACGGGCCACCTCTTCCTGGAGCCGCTCTTTCAACTCCGAGCGCGCAAAGATCCCGGTTGTAGCATCCCTGAGCATGTAGGGTGACGTTAGCCGTGCTGCCCACGCTTACCTGCCGGCCTGGCAAAGCTCAGCATGTTGACCTACTCTTCGCCACGAAGGGACCCGAAGGCTGGTCGCGTTCGATGCCCGCCCAGGGCTTAAGCCACAGGGCTACGCACGGCAAGCCCGCTAAAGCAGGCTGCAGGCCTCTCCGGAGTGCCATGGGTTTGCGAATCATGAGATGACGGCACTCCGGATCTCCCCGGTGACGGGCGCCTGACCGGGGAGATCCGGCGTCCTTCGGAGCATTGGTGGGAGCTGCGAGAGCGCGCGTTCGCCGGAAATGCCGACATCGCCTATGGGCCTGAGGGTTCGCCGTTCCGCGCGGGCCGTCCCTGCCGCCAAGCCGAGCGCCTGGTCACGCCCCTAGCGGTTGTGGAGGCCGGGCCAAAGATCATGATGCATAATCAACACGAACGGGCCGGTGTCCTGTAACGTAAGAGAATAGGCATCTCCATTTTGCAGAACTGATACAGATCGCGCCGTTCCATACCGTCATGAGCTTCGCAGGACCGCCCGCACTGGGCCACCCCGTTGTTGAGAAGGACTCCCAGCCGGACTGCAGGGGCACCATCCTGCACGTGGATGATAACGAGACCAATCGTTACGCCGTGGCGCGCGTGCTGACCGCCGCCGGCTATGCGGTGGTGGAAGCCGAGACCGGAGAAGCCGGCCTACGGATGCTGGCGCGGCATCCGGACCTGCTGATCCTGGACGTGCGCCTCCCCGACCTCCAGGGGTTCGAGATCAGTCGGCGCATCCGGGCCGATCCCGACACCGCCAGCCTACCGATTTTGCATCTTTCCGCCCTGGCCGTGGACGTCGCGGACCGCGTGGAGGGGTTGCGCTCGGGCGCGGATGCTTACCTGTCGTCGTCCGTCGATCCCCAGGAGTTGCTGGCGACGGTGGACGCCCTCCTCCGCGGCCGCCGCGCCGAGCTGGAACTGGCCCGCGTGCGGGATGAGCTGCGGGTGCAGTTGGCCGAATCCCAGCGCCTCCACGCGGCAACGCGACAGGCCATGGCCGAAGCCGAGGTCGCCCGCACGGAGCTGGCGGCGCTGTATGCGTACAAGGACCAGTTCCTGGTGGAGCTGGCGCACGAGCTGCGGACCCCCCTCGCCACCCTTTCGAACTGTATGCAGGTGATCGCGCTGACCGTGCCCGAGAGCGCAGGCGTCCAGCGCAGCCGCGACACCATGGAGCGGCAGATCGGCCAGATTACCCGGCTGGTCACCGACCTGATGGACATCGCCCGGATCCGGCGCGGCGCGGTGGCGCTGGAGGCCGGGCAGGTGGATCTGGCGGCGGTGCTGCAGCACGTGCACGACGACCTGTTCGGTTTGGCCCAGGCCCGCCAACTGCTGCTGTCCGTGGCCCTGCCGGAGGCGCCGCTCTACGTGCGGGGGGATCACGCGCGGCTGATCCAGATCTTCACCAACCTGGTGCAGAACGCGCTCAAGTACACGGACGCCGGGGGGCGGATCTGGCTGGACGCGCGGGAGGACGGCGGATCCGTCACCGCCTCCGTCCGGGACACCGGCACCGGCATCTCCTCCGAGCTCCTGCCCTTCCTGTTCGACCTCTTCATGCAGGTGGACGGCACGCGGGACCGCTCCCACGGCGGGCTGGGGATCGGCCTGGCGCTGGTGAAGAGCCTGGTCGAGCTGCACGGCGGCACGATCGAGGCCCACAGCGAGGGGCTGGGAACCGGCAGCCAATTCGTGGTGCGCCTGCCTCGCGCCTGAGCCGCCGACCGGCCCCTGATTGTCCTGGCGCTCCTACGCCCGGCGGGCAAACGGCCGGACCAAACTCCATCCGATAGAGTAGTGATGAATCCAACTATCGGATGAGATTAGGGGGTCTGACGCGGTGGAAGAACAGTGTGCTTGACCAAGGAGGCACACTCTCCTCTCGCCCCGGGGCCCCGCGAACGGCCCCGGGGCGATTTTTCGTACCGGGCAGAACCCAGGAGTGATGGAGTATTGGAGAACTGGAGTGTTGGGTACTGGTGCGGCCTGACGGCCGTGACCTCCACTACTCCTTCTCTCCCTTTTTGCTTCCGTCGGCAAGGTAAGCGCTGAGCGTCTCCACATTGCGGCTGAACACCTGGCTGCTCAGATACCGATCGCCCGGCTTGAACTTCGGCTGGCCCACGATCCGTTCGCCCTGGTAGGTGCTCATCCACCGGCCCTGGTCGTCCAGCTCCGCGAGGATCTTGCGGACGTCCCGCTCCAGCTCTGCCGGCGAGGGCTTCTTCGCGACCGTGCGGCCCGCCTTCACCTCTTGGTACTCCTTCTCGATCGCCTCGATGCGGGAGTCGATCTTCCAGCCGTAGTGGTCCGGCAGGTCTTTGTCGTTGTAGGTGAGGAAGTAGTCGCGGCCGGTGCGGTTCATGTAGAGCGGGCGGTTGCTCTTCAGCTCGTAGTAGCGCGCCAGGCGGCCGTCCGGCAGCCGGGAGCGCTTGAGATACTCCAGCGCGCGGGGGAACGGCTCCAGGTACTTCGCGTCCTTCGTCAGCCGGTAGACGCGCAGCAGCGTCTCCAGCGCATCCTGGGACTCGCTGCCGGTGACCGCCGCCGGCTCGAAGCGGCGCGCCCAGATCGGGTGCATGGCGTAGCTGTACTGCTGCGCCCAGGCCGGCTGCGGCTCCGGCATCTGCGCCAGCAGCAGGAAGTCGCCCAGCCGCACCAGCGCCTTGCGGTACCGGTCGTCCCCGTAGATCTCCGCCGCGTCCTGGAGGGTATCCGCCACGTAGCCGGCAAGCTGGTCGTTCAGCGTGTAGTGGTCCCAGTAGTTGTCCACCCGGCCTTCGGTTTTCCAGTCGTAGGCGGGGTAGCTGGCCTTCACCGGCTTCTGCGGCGCCACCGGTTTGGTCCACCCCTGGGGAAAGGCGCCGTTGGGGAACTGCGCCTTCAGCAGCGCCTCCAGCGCCACGGTGGCGGACTCGTGCACCTGCGGGTTCTTGAACTCCAGCGCCCGGTCCGCGTGGATCATTAGCCGGATCGCCGCCTGCGAGGTGCCGTCGTCCAGCGAGGACTGGTTCCGCCCGCGGCCCTTGCCGTTGCGATACTGGGAGACCTTGGAGCCTTTCGGATCGAAATCCACCGCGTTCGACCACGCCCCGGACTCGAGCTGTCCGTAGGCCAGGGCCAGCGCGGCATCCCGGCCGGCGTCCAGGTAGAACCGGTCGCCGGTGGCGCGGTGCGCCTCCAGGAACGCCAGGCCCACGGTGGGCGTCCCCGGCGGCTGCACCCAGATCTGGTCCGGCGAGGCCAGCCCCTCACCCCAGCGCACCTGGAGGTCCGGCGTGTAGTGGTAGACATAGCCCCCGTGCGAGGCC
>JAJFMS010001149.1 GCA_020696885.1 Armatimonadota bacterium
GTGGCGCCCATCACCGTGGTGCGGGTGTTCTGGTTCTGGAACTTTACCTGGCCCGAGCCGCGGTACTCCGGCACGACGATCTTAACGGAGGGGCAGAGCTTCTTGAACTCGTCCACATACTCCATCTTCAGGTTCTGCTGGGAGCCCATGCCCTGGCTGACGCCGCCGCGCATCTGGCTGTTCGGCATCACCGTCATCACGTTGGTGCCGAGCTTGGAGATCGCGTCCGTGGACGCCTTGGCGACGCCCTGGCCCAGCGCGACCATGACGATCACGGAGCCGACGCCGATGATGATGCCCAGCATCGTGAGGAAGGAGCGGAGTTTGTTCGCGACGAGCCCCTGGAGGGCCACGCGGAATGCCTCGGCCGCGCTCATGCCGCGGCGCCGACGACTCCCGGCCGGAACGGCCGCGATCAGGGGTGCAGTGGGTCGTTCAGCGACGCTCATGCCGGCACTTCCTCCTCGTTCGGATCCGGAATCCGCTTCAGCTCCTCGAGGGCGTCGAGCGGCTCGCGAATCTTCTCGTCGCTAAGGATGCGGCCATCCTTGAAGCGGATGATGCGGTTGCAGTGCTGCGCAATGTCCATTTCGTGAGTTACGAGCACCACCGTCTTCCCCTCGCGGTAGAGCCGCTGGAAGATCGCCATGATCTCCTCGCCGGTGCGAGTGTCTAACGCGCCGGTCGGCTCGTCCGCCATTAATACGGCGGGATCGTTCACCAGTGCCCGCGCGATGGCCACGCGCTGCTGCTGTCCACCGGAGAGCTCGGACGGCATGTGATGGTGGCGCTCGGCCAGGCCTACCGCCTGAAGTGCCTGCATCGCCCGCTCCTTGCGGTTCGGCATCCCGCTGTAGAGCATCGGCAGCTCCACCTGGCGGAGAGCGCTGGTGCGGGGCAGCAGGTTGAACTGCTGGAAGACGAACCCGATCTTCTCGTTGCGAATCTCCGCGAGCTGGTTGTCGTTGCGGCGGGAGACGTTGATCCCGTCCAGCCAGTAATCGCCGGACGTGGGACGGTCCAGGCAGCCCACCAGGTTCATGAACGTGGACTTCCCGGAGCCGGACGGCCCCATGATCGCCACGAGCTCGCCGGTGCCGATCTCCAGGGAGACCCCGCGCAGTGCGTGCACCAGCGTGGTGCCCATCTTGTAGGTTTTGGTGAGCCCTTCGACTTTGATCATTGTGGGCGTTCGGAACTAGGGGAGGGTGATGCGTAATGCGTGATGCGTAAGGGCGCGGTCTGCGGTTCCCTTACGCATCACGAGTTCACGCTTTACGATAACTACCGGCGACCGGCCGGCTCCACCACCGCCGCGACCACCGCCCCGGCCGCCCATGCCGCCGAACGGATTGAACGGGTTGGTCGCTTCAGCCTTCTCCGGCTCGATGGTGCGGGTGACCACCTCTTCGCCTTCATTCAGCCCGGAGCGGATTTCGGTGACGTCGGGTCCGGCCAGGCCTACCTCGACCTCGACCTCCTTCGGCTTGTCCGACGTTTTCACCATGACCTTGTAGATCCCTTCCGACTCCTTGAGGGCCTCGTTCGGGACGGTGACCACCTTCAGGGACTCGCCGGTGATGAACTCGCACGTGGCGTTCATGCCGGGTAGGAACTTCGGATCGGGCGTGGAGATCTCGACGGTCACCGGGATCAGGGTCACGTTCTGCTCCACCTTCGCCTGCGGGTCGATCCGGATCACTTTACCGTCGATTAGCAGGGAGGGGTACGCGTCCACCTTCACGGTGACCTTCTGCTGCTCGGACACTTCCCCGATGTCCGTTTCGTCCACGTCGCAGACCACCCACAGCTTTGAGGTGTCACCGATCTGAAGCAGCGCGCTCGTGCTGCCGAACGCGTTCCGGCTGCTGGGGACGACGGTGCCTTCCTCCACGCTCTTCGCGATGACGATGCCGTCCCGGGGCGCGGTGACGTCCGTGAAGCTGAGGTCCTGGGTCGTGCGGCTCAGCGTAGCCGTGGCTCGCACCGTCTGGGCCTCGGCGGCGTCGATCTCCCGCTGGCGCACTGTGATCTGCGTCAACTCGGCGACCGCCGCTTTGAGATCCGCCTCGGACTGTTCCACGGCGGCCTTGGTAGCCGCGAGCTCGAAGCCGCGCACGTCGTTCTGGTTGTTGTTGGACTGCTCCGCAAGCCGGAGAGTGGCCTGGGCCTGGATCACCCGCGCTTTGGACTCATCGACGCGGGAATCGATCTCGTTGAGGCGTGCCTGCAGCTCCCGGATCGAGATCTCGTTCTCCCGCTTCAGCGTGGTGCGGCGCTGCTCCGCAGTGCGGACCGAAGCCTTGGCCGTGGCAAGCTGGGCGTAGGTCGCCTGGACATCCCGCAGGGCGACGTAGCCGAGTCCGCTCAGGTCACGCTGGCGGCGATACTCCTGCTCCATCGTCGTGAGGTTCGCCTTCGACTGGTCCACGTTGGCCTCAACGCTGGCGATGTTCAGCGGGATCGTCACTTCCTTGAGCTGCTCGAGCTGCTGCTGGAGCCCCTGCCTCGATTGCTCGGCCTGGGTCACCTGCTTCTCCGCGGAGGAGAGGGCGGCCCGGGCTTGTGCGATCGTGGAGATGGTGATCTCCGGCTGGACGTTGTTATTGGCGTTGGCCTGCGCATACCGGGCTCGCGCCGACTCCAGCGATTTCCGCGCCGAGGCGATTCGCGCGTTCGTCTGCGCCCGCTGCTGGGTCAGGTTCGCCCGGGCCTGGGCCACGCGTGCCATGGCCGCATCCACGTCGGCTTTCGCCTGATCGAAGGCTGACTGGGGATCGACCCGGTTGATCTTTGCAATCACCTGGCCGGCTTTCACCCGCGCGCCGAGGTCCACGTACAGGTGGTCGATCTTACCCGAGACGTTCGACTTGACGTCAACGATCTTCCAGGGCTGGATCACGCCGGTAGCGGTGACGAAGCTTCGTACGTCCCCTTTGCCGACCGTGCCGTATTCATAGGTGGTCTCATCCTTCTTGGCCTTGCCTTTCTTGTTGAACATGGCAAAACCGGCGCCTGCTACGCCGAGGACGAGGACCAGAATCAGCAGTCGCTTGACCAACAACTTCATACACCCTCCAACCAGCGGAAATCTACCGGCGCCCCCGCGGGCGCCAGACGAAACTCCGACCCCTCAGACGTTGTGCGAGGGGTCGAGTTCGATGTCGGCCTCCCGAGCAGGTCGACCGTACTGAATCAACTACGATGTTGTGAGCCGAACCCTCACCCGCATCGTTAAAATCTCTAGATTGTCACCGATATGCCTAGCGGCCGATCGCGCGGTTGAGCTGTGCCTGGGCGAGGTGCATGTCGTACAGCGCCTGGATCGCCGCGTTGCTTGCGTTGGCGAACTGCACCTGCGCCTGGATCAGGTCCACGACCGTAACGCCGGCGAGGCCGCGCTCATAACGGGCGGTGGTCTGTTCCAGGCTCACCTGTGCGGCTTCCACCGCCAGGCGACTGGCCTCCAGGCGCTCTCGGGAGTTGGCCAGGTTCAGGTATGCCTCCACCACGTCTGCGCCTACGTCCTTCCGCACCTGCTCGAGCTGGGCGGCGGCGGCGTTCACGTCCGTCCGCGCTACCTGCTCTCGCGCATGGGTGAGCCCGGCATCCCAGAGCGGCATCGAGACGGCGGCTCCCACGGAGAAGTTGGAGCGCTCGAACGGGTTGTTCGGCGCCACGTTGAACGCGAACGTAGTGTCCAGCCGGGGTTTCCGCTGGATC
>JAJFMS010000091.1 GCA_020696885.1 Armatimonadota bacterium
ACATGAGGCACCGGCATGCGAGCCCTACCACGCGCAGGCGAAGAAGACCCGTGCCGCGGAAGGGGCGAGCGACTCAGGGAGGATCTGCTCGATGGGCATCTTGATCGTGATCGTCGGGGCGGTGCTGGCCCTCGCGGGTATCGTCTGCAACCTCTACCTCGTGTACGAAGCCTTCCAGGAGGAGGCGTGGAAGGGAATCGTCGGCTTCTTCTTCCCGCTGTATCTCTACTACTTCGCCCTCGTCGAGTGGGAGCACGATCAGAAGTGGCCGATCGTGCTCGGCGCGATCTTCGGCAGCGGCCTGGGCGGCGTGCTCATCGGCGCCGGGACGAGCATGATGCGCTGACCGCTGGTTCCTGCTCGTGCCGCACACCGGGGCGAGGGTAGAGCATCCCGGCTCCACGCCCATCCCGCTCCCCCCCGTTCCGCAGCCTGTGGTCCGGAATTTCTTCACGCCGCGCCTACCCGAGAAGTGGGTAGTGTATGCGGGGGATCCGGCGTAGCGCTTCCCACGCGGCGAGCGAATAGCTCCCGGAAGCCTGGTAGCCCCCACACGGTCGGCGATTGATGGAAGGTCCGGTTTACGGGTGAGAGCCCTCCAGCGTACGCGAGCGAGCTCCGGCATCCTGCAGCTCCCGGAAGTGTCTCCGGTGCCGGCACTACTGCGCCGGATCGGCCTGGCGGTAGGGCTGATCATGATCGTGGCGGTGCTGTTGTGGTTCCACCGCGACGGCCTCCGCGACAACACCCACCCGAACCGCCCACTGGGGTTCACGGACGTCTTCTACTACACCGTGGTGACGCTGACCACCGTCGGCTACGGCGATATTATCCCCGTTACCGCGGGGGCGCGCCTTTTCAACGCCATCTTCCTGACCCCGGTGCGAGTGGCCCTCTGGGCCCTCTTCCTGGGCACGGCCTACGAGTTGATCCTCCAGCAGTATCGGGAAAGGGTACAAATGCGGCAACTCCGGGAGCGACTGCGCGGGCACACCATCGTCTGCGGTTACGGCGTGAAGGGACGGTCGATCGTCGCGGAGCTGTTGGCCCAGGGGTACGAGCGAGCGGAGATCGTGGTGATCGACCCGGACGAGGCGACCACCCAGGAAGCCGCGGCGGAGGGCCTGGTGGCGCTGCGGGGGGACGCCTCCACCGAGGCGCTCCTCCACGCCGCCGCGATTGAGAAGGCCGGGCACGTGCTGGTGGCGCCGAGCCGGGACGACGCCTGCGTGCTCATCTGCCTCACGGTGCGGACCCTGGCGCCGCAGGTCCGGATGGTGGCAGCGGCCCGGGAAGAGGAGAACATCAAGCTGCTCTACCGGGCCGGCGCGGACGTGGTAGTCTCCCCGTCCGTCTCCGGTGGGCGGCTCATGGCCGCGGCTGTGAAGCAGCGGGCCGTCATCGGGTTCCTGGAAGACCTGCTGGCGTTCGGGGAGGGGGTCGACGCCGGCGAGCGGCTCGTGCAACCCGGCGAGGAGGGAAAGCGGGTCGCGGATCTGCCGGACCTCCGCGGGAAGCTGGTGCTCGGCGTGGCGCGGGGGCAGGAGCGCTGCCCGTTCCAGCGGTTGTCCGGCTTCGCGCTCCAGCCCGGGGATATCGTGGTCTACCTCACCGGAGGGAGCGGCCAACCCGATTCGTCCTCCGCGTAACCAGATCGCGGGGCGGCCGTTCAGCGCTCTGGACCAAACCAACGCAGGTGATACCCGGCAGTGTTGGCGAATGATCGCCGGTGGTCTTCATCAGGATGGAACTGGACGGCCCGGGCGTCGCGCCGGGTGGTTCGCTAGACGAGGCGGAGTGAGTATGGCTGAGGTGGTCGAGATTCCCGAGCGGCACCGCGGGGCTGCGCCCAACGCGTTCAAACGGTGGCTGCTCCACGGCTACATCAAAGAGATCGAGGGCCCGCACGAGCCGGAGGGCCAGCATCCCGCCCATCCCTGGTGGCAGGTGATGTGCCTCACCGGCGTGGACTACTTCTCCACCCTGGGTTACCAGCCCGGTATCGCGGCGCTGGCGGCGGGCGCCCTCTCGCCGATCGCCACGTTGGTTCTGGTGCTCCTCACGCTCTTCGGGGCGCTCCCGATGTACCGCCGCGTGGCGACCAAGAGCCCGCACGGCGACGGCTCCATCTCCATGCTGGCCAACCTCCTGCCGTGGTGGCAGGGCAAGCTGTTCGTCCTCTCGCTGATCGGCTTTGCCGCCACCGGCTTCATCATCACGATCACCCTCTCCGCGGCGGACGCGACCGCACACATCGTGGAAAACCCGTTCGCTCCGCACTGGATGCACGGCCAGGAGGTACCGTTAACACTCATCCTGATCGGATTCCTGGGCGCGGTATTCCTCAAGGGTTTCGGGGAGGCAATCGGGATCGCAGTGTTCCTGGTGGCTGCCTATATCGGGCTTACCGGCGTCATTGTGGTGAACGGCATCACGGAGCTCATCCATGATCCCAGCCACCTGGCGAACTGGTCCGCCAACCTGTTCCGCGCGCACGGCTCACCTCTGGCGATGATCGGCGCGGCGCTCCTGGTGTTCCCCAAGCTGGCGTTGGGGCTCTCCGGGTTCGAGACCGGCGTGGTGGTGATGCCCCTGGTCAAGGGGGATGCGTCGGATACGCATGACGAGCCGGCAGGCCGCATCCGGAACACGCAGAAGCTGCTCACCGTGGCAGCCCTGATCATGAGCGTGCTGCTGATCACCAGCAGCTTCGTCACCGTCACGCTCATTCCCCCGGAAGCGTTCCTGCCAGCGGAGAACGGCCATGCGGCCGGTGATGCCAACGGCCGCGCCCTGGCGTTCCTCGCTCATCACCGCCTGGGCGGCGCCTTCGGCACGGCCTATGACCTCAGCACCATCCTGATCCTCTGGTTCGCGGGTGCCTCCGCCATGGCCGGGCTGCTGAACATTGTGCCGCGCTACCTGCCGCGCTACGGGATGGCCCCCGAGTGGACCCGCGCCACACGACCGCTGGTCTTAATCTTCACGGCCATCTGCTTCCTCGTCACCATCCTGTTCAAAGCGGACGTGGAGGCGCAAGCGGGCGCCTACGCCACCGGGGTTCTGGCCCTCATGACCTCCGCCACGGTGGCGGTGACCATCTCCGCCCGGCGGGCGCGCCAGGGTGCGGCGGCGGCCTGGTTCGGCGCCATCACGCTGATCTTCATCTACACCACGATGGTGAACATCGTGGAGCAGCCCAGCGGACTGCGGATCGCGCTGCTCTTCATCGGCGCCATCGTCTTCACGTCGCTCTTCTCCCGCGCCTGGCGGTCCACCGAGCTGCGCATCGACCGCATCGAGCTGGACGCTGAGGCCCGCCGGATGATCGACGAGGAGGCGCTGGGCGACATCCAGATCATCGCGAACAAATGCCAGTCTGGAGACCTCGAGGAATACGAGCACAAGGCCCGGGAGCAGGCTGAGGCGAATGGGATCGCCAGCGACGCCACCTACCTCTTCCTGGAGGTTGCGGTCTGCGAGTCGTCCGATTTCGTGGACGTGCTGCGGATCAAGGGCGTGGAGGTAGGCCCCTACCGGATCCTGCGGGCCGAGGCCCCGATGGTGCCGAACGCCATCGCCGCCCTCCTCCTTTACCTGCGGGACTCCAAGGGGAAGCGCCCGCACTGCTACTTTAGCTGGTCCGAAGGCAACCCGCTCTGGCACCTGTTCCGCTACATCGTGTTCGGGGAGGGCGACACGGCACCGCTCACCCGGGAAGTGATCCGCCGGGCGGAGCCGGACCCCGCTCAGCGTCCCGTGGTGCACGTAGGAGGCTGATCCGCGACCCGCCGAGTCCCGGCCGGCCGCTACGTCCAACTTACGAGTTCTGCTGGTTCGCAGCGGAAGAGAAGCCGTAGCGTAGCGGGGGGACCCGTTGTGCTACGGCTTCTCTTCCGCTACTCCGGGATCATGCTGGATTGGCCCGGTGCGACCGCGAAATTCAGGTGAGCTCAAGACCGTTGTCTGGTAGGGACATCCGCCGTGGTTGCCCTGCAAACGCAGACGGTGCTGGCGCCAGCAAAGCCGTACCGCCGCCGAGCAGTGGTCACCGCTCTGCTAGCGCCTGGAGGACACCCTGGTGAGGGCAACCACGGCGAGTGCCCCTACGCAGCACCGCGCGTCGGGTCTGCACTTCTAAAGCAAACCTCGTTAACCGGTCCGCTCCGCCAGCTCCTTCATGTGCTCCCCACGGCGGAGCACGTGGTCTGCCATCCCGTAGGCCACGGCCTCGGTCGCGGACATGTAGTAATCGCGCTCCGTATCGCGGGTGATGGTCTCGAGCGGCTTGCCGGTGTGGCGGGCCAGCATCTCGTTCATCACCCGCTTGGAGCGCAGGATCTCCCGGGTCTGGATCTCCAGGTCCGTCCCGGGCAGCCGGGGAATCCCGCAGCTCACCTGGTGGATCATCACCCGGGCGTGCGGCAGCACGTACCGCTTCCCCGGGGCACCCGCCGCCAGCAGGTTCGCCGCCATCGAGGCCGCCATGCCCATGCACGTGGTGGACACGGCGGGCTTGATGAACTGCATCGTGTCGTAGATCGCCATGCCGGCGTCCACGCTGCCGCCTCCCGAGTGGAGGTACATCCCGATCTCGCCGTCCGGGTCCTCATACTCCAGGAACAGGAGCTGGGCAATGAGGAGATCCGCCATCGCCGGCTCGATCTCTTCGCGCAGGAAGACGATCCGGTTCTTCAGGAGGCAGGAGTAGATGTCGTAAGACCGCTCCCCCCGCGGGGTCTGCTCCACCACCATCGGGACGAGGTGGCTGTCGATCGACCACCGCTCCGGGTGTCGGTTCGCCGCTTCCAGTTGGCGCCAGTGTCGTGAATGCATGCTCGGTTTCCTCCGGGTAGGTCATTGGCGAGGGCATGCTACCGGTTGGGTCGCTGGGCGCTGCGGGACAGATGCGCGCTTGGGGTGGTTGGAGGCTCTTAGCACGGAGATACCCGTGCTTCGTGCCTGATTCCAGGATCCGGCTCACCGGCGCGGAGAGGGTGCTACACCGGCGCGGAGAGGATGATGCACCGGCGCAGAGAGATTGTGGAACGGAGTTAATTAGACAGGATAACAGGAATTATTGGATGGGATGTGCGAGGCGATGGTCCATCACGGCGTTGGTTCAGCCGACCGGGTGAGTTGGCCGCATCACCCCGGCGGCGTGGAGATACGGCAGGACTCGGCCGCAGACCCTCCTGCCACGGATTGGGGGAGATAAGCGGGTGAAAACCGGCGGTTGGGACTTCGCCGCCCCGCGTCCGCGAGGACGCCTGGCCAGCGAGGCGATTTTCAATCCCTCGCCCGTATCCGTACCCACTACCCGTTCGACCATGCAGCCCCCGGTCAAGCTCTCGCGTTGAGCCAGCGACAGCTGCCGGGTTCATTCACACCGCGAGGGCGTCCTCTCGTTGGTCCGGCGGGAAGCGGTGCGACGCCGCTTGCGAGCGGCGGCAAGGACCGGCTCCCGCTCGACCAACGCGGCCGGCCAGCAGATCACCACGGAGCGTCCCGCCCAGCCGGCGGCGGCATCCGCCAGGGCGGCCAGCTCTCCCGGGGCGTCCATGTCCGGCTCCCCGGTTGCGGCGGAGGCCCAGTCCCAGCCGCCAATGATCCGCGCCTCTTCCAGGCGGTCCAGTGCCCGCTCCAGCATCTCGCGCATGCGGGCGGGGTTCCGCCGCTCGGCTTCCTCCAGGCCGGTTCGCTCCAGCAAGGTCGCGACTCGGAGCGTTAACGCGCGGTAGCCGTTCATCCGGGCCAGCACGGCCAGGTAGCCGCCCACCGCGATCGCCCAGCGGTCACGGTCCGGCCGGAGCCGCAGCAACTCCGGACGCGCCAGCCCGACGGCGTGGTTGAACGCCTTCCAGACCGGATCGTCCTGCCAGGCGCCCGGGGAGTACGCGAAGATCCGCTCCGATTCCAGCTCCGGATGGCGCTGCCAGACCGGACCGGCGAGCGAAGCGCTCCGGCCATCCGGCGCGCGGTACTCGGCCCGCAGCGAAAGCGACGTAAGCAGGTCCGCCAGCGCCGCCACCAGCCGCTTGTGCTCCGGGCGATGGGCGCCGTTCCGCAGCCGGGCGTAGCCCAGGTCCTCGCAGAGCTGCGCCCAGGTGACTCGCACCGGCTTCCCGGGCTCAGCATCCATCTCCGCGAACGCGCGGGCCCAGAGGACGTATTGCAGCTTGAGCAGCAGCGGCCAGCTCTGCCGGAGCCGCTCCTGCTCCAGCGCGGTGGGGCGGACCCGGAAGCCGATCGCGCCGGTGAGCTGATCCCGGCCGCGGCCGGGGACGAGCTCTCGACCGGCAGCCAGGTCGCCCTCTGGCGCCTCAGGATAGAACACCACCCCACGCGCCAGCGTCTCCACCACTGCTTTGTGGATGCGGTCCGCCGGGAAGCGGATGAGCCCGTGCCACACCAGCGCCCGTGCCACACGAGGCTCGCCGGCACGGATCTCCAGCGCTCCCCCGCCCGCACGGCGACCGATGGTCATCGCCGAAAGCTCCCGGCCAGCGCGCCGGTAGCGCCGGCGGGTTCCGAGGTAGGGCTCGCACTGCGGGAGGTCGAATAGGAGTGTCATCGGATCATCTTTCCGGGTCAAGGGCTCTCGTCAATTCTACTACCCGGCGCACCGTTTCGTGGACCTTACCCTGCGTCCGTGGAGACCTGCCTCCGAGGCTCGCAAAATCCCCGCAAAATAGGGGGAACCCTCACAGGGGAACGTGGGTCCCCCCTTTGACCCAGGGGTAGCCGCTCCGGTTCCACCTGTATAAAATTGTCCAAACAAGCCGAAGCACGGGGTGTCACAGCATTGCACCTGTGCCTCGCGGCGACGCAATGCGGACGATCGGAGCGGCCGGAACCAACCCGGGCCAATCGGCATTCCCACGGCGAGACAACGAGCTCCCAGCGGGACGTCGAGCTAGACAACTCCGGAACGTAATCCCACCAGGGACTTTTCCCCAATGAAAGGAGCCGGGCAGCGATGAAACGCCTTCACTGGTGCTGCCTGCTATCTGCAACGATCGTGCTTGCGCTCGGCACTGCCGTGCGCGCCGACGACTTCCGGTCCGGACGGGTGAGCGATACCCGCGGCAGCCTGGCTGTTCGTGGACCGGATGATGATGATGTGAGCTATGTCGAGCGCAACGCCGTAGTGCGAGCCGGCGACGTGCTCTGGACCGATGACGACGGGCGGGCCGAGGTCGAGCTGGACCGCGGCGCCTGGGTGCGGCTGGCCGAAGACACCAAGCTGGATGTCCGCAGCCTGCCGCCGAGCGCGGAGTTCCGCCTCTGGAACGGCTCCGTCTACTTCGATCTCTCGGATCGGGTGGACGGCAAGACGCTCCTCAAGACCCCCGTCGGCGATGTGGAGATCGAGCGGAACAGCGTGGTCCGCGTGGACCTGGACCGCGCCGAGAGCGCGCGGGTCAGCGTCTACAACGGGCGCGCTCGGGCCTTCCCGGACAGCGGCTCTTCCGTGGGCCTGGGAACCGGTGAGCGGATCTATTTGGAAGCCGGCAAGCCGGTTTCGGATCCCACCCGCTTCGACCGCGCCAACCTGGACGGATTCGACCGGTACCAGCGCGAGCGCGTGGATTACTTCATCAACCGGCCGCTCCCCCGCGAGCTGGGTCAGGACGTGATCGGCGCCCGCGAGCTCCATGACTACGGCTCCTGGGTGTCGGTGGAGAACGCCACCTACTGGCGCCCGCGGTGCGAGCCGGATTGGCGGCCGTATTCCTCCGGCTACTGGAGCTACATCCCCAGCTGCGGATACACCTGGGTTGACTACTCGCCGTGGGGCTACACCACCTCCCACTATGGCCGCTGGCTCTACCGGCCGGTCTACGGCTGGCTCTGGAGCCCCGGCTACGTGTGGGGTCCCGCGTACGTCTCCTGGTCCACCTACGGCAGCTACTGCGGCTGGGCGCCGCTGGACCCGTGGAACCGTCCCTGCTACTATGGCAACGGCTTTGGCGGCAGCGGTTTCGGCCTGGCATTCGGCGGCAGCAACTGGTTTGTGGACTTCCGGAGCTGGACGTTCTGCGACCGGGACCGGTTCTTCTACGGTCGGCACCATCGCAACTACGGCGGCTTCGGGCGCTCCTTCTTCGCCGGGAACGAGATCAAGCTGCGGCGCGAGGGCTTCCGCGCCGTCTCGGACGTCCACCGGGAGATCGGCATTCCCCGCCAGAACGTTCGCGGCGTCACCGTGGGAGACCGCGGCCAGCTGGCGCGCGAGCGCGTGCTGCGGCTGGAAGACCGCGTTCCCGCCGGCCGCCAGCAGTTGATCGAGAACCGGTTCAAGGTCGCCTTCAACCGCGACCGGGACCTGGTGAAGCGCGGCAGCGACCTCGACCGCGTCCAGCGGGACGGCGGCTCCAAGCTCGACCCGGACCGCGTGCTGCGAGGTGAGG
>JAJFMS010000092.1 GCA_020696885.1 Armatimonadota bacterium
TCGCGCTGTGGAACAGCGTGGTCATGAGGCCCAGGACCAGGAACGCGATGATGGCGTGTTCCACCTTGGTGGTGAACAGCGAGGCGACCACCGCGCCCAGCAGCGAGACCACCGTCCAGACCTGGCAGTAGAGCAGGCCCCAGCCCAGGCCGCGCAGGAGGCGGCATCCGATTCCGGGATGGCCGGTGAGCAGTTCGTCCGGGCGCTGCGAGGGCTGCGGCCTCCCCACCGTTCGCTGCGGGGCGGCGGCACGAGGTGCCGGTGCGGATGGCTGCAGCGCCCCGGCGCCGGAGGCTTTGGCCGTAGCCACGGCGCGCGCATGCTGCACGTGCGTCAGGAGCGCCTTCGCGTCCTCATGACGGGGATCGTTCTCCAGCAACCGGTTCACCCGCCACTGCGCCTGGTCGAGCCGCCCCACCTGGAAGAGCCCGCAGGCCAGGTTGTACTCCACGGCGGGATCGCCCGGATTCAGGAGAGCCGCCGTTTCGAGCGACTTCACCGCCGCGTCCAGGTTCCCTTGCTGCGCGTGGCACACCCCCAACAGCGCGTGCGCGTGCCCGTCCGCGGGCGTACGCTGCACGAGTGTGCGCAGGATGGAGAGGGCATCGTCTACCTGGCCAGCCTCCACGCGGGACACCGCGTCCGCCAGTGAGCCGGGAGAGGGGGTAACAGCTTCCATGGTTTTTTAGCCGGCAGGCGCGCCGGAGCAACCGGGATTGTCGATCAGCCGTCGGACCCGCTGTATCATCCAAACGGTGGAAGTGCTCTCCCGTGCTCGCTGGCGAACACTGGAGGCAGTCCCCTCCGCAGCCCAGGAAAGGAGCCCCGCCGATGCCCCGCAGACAGTACCCGGACGAACCCCCGCTCATTGGAGCCGTGCTGAACGGGGACCTCCGGCAGGTCCGGCAACTACTCGGAGATGGGGCGGATCCGAACGCGTCCTCCAGCCAGGGCGAGGCCGCGCTTTCCCTCGCCGCCCAGCGCCCGGAGATCGGGGTGGCGCTCATCGACGCGGGGGCGGACCTCGCCCGCGCGCACCGGAACACGATCAACCCGGTGTGGGCCGTCGGCACCGGCCGGGCGGATGTAGTGGCGAAGGTGCTGGACGCGGGCGGTGACCTGAACTGCCAGACGGCGATGGGCACGCCGCTGCACGTGGCCGCGCGCGAGGGGAAGGCGGAGATCTTGCGGCTGCTGATCGAGCGCGGAGCCGACGTGAACGCCGGCAATCTCGTAGGCACGCCGCTCTACGACGCGCTCCGGAACGGGCACACGGAGTGTGTCGAGCTGCTGATCCGGGCCGGCGTGGCGCTGGAGCCACCCCGGAATGCCGCGGACACGCTGCTTACCCGCGCCACTCACCACCGCAGCACGGAGATCGTGGCCCTCCTGCTGGCTGCAGGGACGCCGGTGGACGAGCGGGGGAAGATCAGTGAATACCCGCCAGGCACCCAGCAACTGGTGGAGCGTTACGCCAACGCCACCCCGCTGTTGATGGCAGCCCGGCTGGGTGAGCTGCGGATCGTCGAGCTGCTGCTGGAAGCCGGCGCGAACCCCCGGCTCCGCGATGAGGACGGCCGCTACCCGCTCGATCTTGCGCGGGAGCACGGGCACTCAGAGGTGGCGGAGCGCCTGGAGTCAGCCCTGAAGGCGACCGAGAGCAACGCCTCCGGCAGCGTCGACGAGGACCTGCTCCTGGCATCCGAGCGCGGCGGGGAGGAGGTGATCCGCCGGCTCCTGGCGCAAGGGGCGGATGTGAACGCCCGCGACACCCGCTCGAAGGCGAACCGGAGTACTCCCCTACTGCTGGCGGCGCGTCACGGCCATCTCGAGGCGGTGCGGGCGCTGCTCCAGGCGGGGGCGGACGTAACCGCCAGCGACCTGGATGAAGAGCAGTCGCTCCGGCAGGCGCTCTGGATGTACCGCGAGGTAGGCGCGGAGGCGATCCGGGCCGAGGGGTTGACCCTCGGCCGCACGGCGCTCCACGAGGCCGTGGCGCGCGGCGACGCGGCCATGGCCGAGCTGCTGCTGGAGGCCGGCGCGCCGGCGGACCCGCCGGACGTGGTCGGGCTTACGCCGCTGCTGCTCGCTGCGCAGGGCGGACACGCGGCTCTTGTGGGCCGGTTGCTGGCCGCCGGCGCTAACCCGAAAGCCGCGGATGCGGACAAGTCCGGCACGGTCGCCGCGGCGGTGGCGAGCGGTAGCGTGGAGTGCGTGGAGCTGCTGCTGCGGGCAGGTGCCAGGATCCCCGGTGGTAAGAAGACCAACCTGCTGGCACGGGCCAATGCCGAGATCGTGGACGCGCTGGTGCGTGGCGGCGCCCGCGTGGACGCCGTCGACAGCTTCGGGAACACCGCGCTCATCGGCGCCGCGGAAGGTGGCCGCCTCCCGGTGGTGCAGCGGCTGCTGAAGCTGGGGGCGGACGTCAACCACCGCAACCACCACGGCGAGACCGCACTGATCCGGGGCGCCACCCTCGGCGTGTCGGTGACCCGCTACGAAGCGTTGCGGAAGCGGAACGATCCGCTGCTACATCGGAAAGTGGAGCTGGCCCGCGTGCTACTGGATGCGGGGGCGGACATAAACGCCGTCAGTAACCACGGCCAGGGAGCGCTGGCAATGGCCGCCTTTACCCAGAACGAGCCGCTCGTGCGCTTCCTGCTGGACCGCGGCGCCGACCCCACCCTCGGCGACGTGGCCGGCACTCCGCTGGAGCTCGCCCGCAAGTACCACTTCGCACCGGACCTGGTCGAGCGTCTCGGCCAGGTTGCCCCGCCTCCGGACGTCGAGCCGCCGGCGGAGCCCGAAGCGCCCGGCGAGGCGTCGGCGCCGCTGGAATGGTCCCCGCCGGACCTCTCCGGGGCGCTGGCGCAGGCGGAGTACCGGCAGGCTGTGGCGGATCTGGAGGGCTGGTGCGGCACCCGAGCGGTTGCGTTTGAGCACGCGCCCGGCGCGTTTTACCTGCACGTGGACTCGCGGTCCGGCTTCGAGTTCGAAACCGCGCGGGCGCAGCTCCTCGCCCGCGGCTGCACGCTCGTCTGGATCGATCCGCTCCGCCGCCAGCAGGTGGGCGTCTTTCCCACGGCAGACCAGTTCGACGTGGTCTCCGCCATGGGCACCCACGCCGCGAACTACGATCTCGGCCCACAGGAGCTGGTTGCGTGGCTGCGAGCCCTGCACGCGGATCTGCCGTTCGAGATCACCGGTCTGCACCATGACGTCGTCGAGGGCCGGTTCCTGGAAGAGATCCGGGAGCCCCGCAGGCTGGCGAAGCGGATGTACGAGTTCTGTCCGGACATCGTGGATCAGGGCACCGGCACCGTGGCCGCGCTGGCGCTGTCGCTTGAAAAGGACCGCACCCTGTACCTCTGGTGGGACTGACTATAATGCTCCCCGGAAACTGGACAGTTCATTAAGCTAAGCTCCGAGGGTATCAAGAGGGAGCAAGCAGGGATGTCCAAGACCCGGAAGACCTATGCGCCGGAGTTCAAGGCCAAGGTGGCCCTGGAGGCGCTGAAGGAGCAGGAGACACTGGCCGAGCTCGGCAGTCGGTTTGGCGTGCATCCGGTAGTGGTGGGCCAGTGGAAGAAGCAGTTGCGCGAGGGCCTGCCCCAGGTCTTCGCTGACCGCCGGGCCCAGGCTGGCCAGGCGGAGGCAGAGTTGCGGGACCAGTTGTACCAGCAGATCGGTCAGCTCAAAGTCGAGCTGGACTGGCTGAAGAAAAGCTGGCCTGGACCGTTGAGCAGAAGCGAGCCGCGATCGAGCCGGCCGACCCGAAGGTGAGCCTGGTGCGCCAGTGTGAGCTTCTCAGTCTGGCCCGCTCCAGCTACTACTACGCACCCGTGGGGGAAAGCTCCGAGAACCTAGCGTTGCTCCGCTGGCTGGATGAGCAGTATACGCGGACCCCCTTCTTCGGGGTGCGGCGGATGACGGCGGTCCTGCGGGACGCCGGGTATGCCGTCAATCCCAAGCGAGTGGGCCGTCTGCTACGGCTCCTGGGGCTGGAGACGCTCTTTCCGGGGCCGCGCACGAGCCAGGCGGCCCCGGGGCATCGGATCTATCCGTATCTGTTGCGCGGGGTGAGTATTGAGCGCGTGAACCACGTGTGGCGTAGCGACATCACCTACATCCGGCTGCGGGGTGGCTTCGTCTACCTGGTGGCGGTACTGGACTGGTACAGCCGCTACGTGCTGTCGTGGCGCCTCTCCAACACGCTGGAGCAGGGGTTCTGTCTGGAGGCGCTGGACGCGGCGTTGGCGCAGGGCCTGCCGGAGATCTTTAACACGGACCA
This sequence comes from Armatimonadota bacterium, assembly GCA_020696885.1. The sequence goes on from JAJFMS010000092.1 coordinate 4,292, forward strand.
AGGGGCGCAGATCACCAGCCCGGCCTTCACCGGCCGCCTCCCCGCGACGGGGATCCGCATCAGTATGGACGGCCGGGGGCGGGCGCTGGACAACATCTTCATCGAGCGGCTGTGGCGGAGCGTGAAGTACGAAGAGGTCTATCTCCAGGATTACGCCACCCTGGGAGACGCGCAACGCGGGTTTCGACGCTACTTCCGGTTCTACAACCACGAGCGCCCGCATCAGTCGCTCGAGTACCGTACCCCCGCCCAGGTCTGCCAGGCGGGGTAACCGAGGGGAGGCTGCGCCTGGATGGGAGCCCGATGATTGGTTTGTTGGGTAGAGAGCTTTAGCTTAAGGTACGCCAAAAGCTGTCTTGACTAAGGGGAGCACCTCATAGGAGCTACTCTCCAATCTCTGCGGCGATGATGTCCCAGTTCCCGTTCCCACCTGCCACCAGGTTGTTTGCATAGCTTTGAAATACGACGACGTTCGCTTTGGCACTGGCGGCCAACTGCTCACTGTGACCGTTGGCATAACGGCCATCCGGCGCGTGGCTAACGAGGCTTGTGAGCCCCGTCTCCTGGGAGGTTTGGTAAACCTGGGCCACTCCCGTGGGGCTTAGGGCGCGGAAGGTGATGGCGCCCGAGGATGAACTGAAGTAGGGAGTGATGCACGGGCTAAAGCTGGAGATGCCGCCGGGACCCTGGATGACGCGGCTGGTGTAGGCGTTGCGATCCCGCAAGTAGACGTTCAACTCATTATCGGTGTCCTTCGAACTCAGACGCGCCCAGGTCTCAAAAACCACATAGCGACCATCGTCCGTGATCCCTGCCTGGGTTCGGAAAGGCATCTCAGCATTCGCTTGCGTTGCAATGCCGCTGACATTGACGCGGCTGGTCGTCCCCGTTGTCATGTCGCGGAGAAACATGTCTACCTGGCCGTTGGTGTCTCCGGAGACGAGGTTGGTGGCCCGCGAGGTAAACAGCACGTAGCGACCATTCGGGCTCATGCCGGCAACCGATGACTCCCCGTTGCCGGGGTTCCCGTTGGGAGTGCGACTGACGAGGACCGGGGCACTACTGTTCCGGTCTCGGTAGTAGACATCGGCTGCGCCATTACCGTCGACGAGGATCAAGTTGGTGGCCCTCGAATTGAACGCTACATATTGTCCGGTTTCGCTAAGGAACCCCGACCCGGATCCTCCGTTCGCCTGCCGATTGAAGGGACCTACGCTCACCCGCTGGGTGGTCCCGGTGGTGACGTCCGTGAGGAAGAGGTCTCCGCTTGCGTTCGTGTCACCGGCAACAAGATTGGTAGCCTCCGAGTAGAAGGCGACGATGCGACCGTTGCCGCTGATCCGCGCGCCGACCGAGAGATCGTTGCCCTGTGCTCCTCCGGTGGAGAGGCTCACTAAGCGTGTTGTCCCTAGAAGCCGGTCCCGCAGGAATACGTCACTGTAACCATTTGTGTCGTTGCTCGCGAGGTTGCTGGCAAAGCTGTCGAAAACCACGTATCGGCCATCAGAGTTGATGTCCGGTCCAGCGGAGACACTGTTGGCCGGCACTTCAGCCGAGTCGACCGAACAGAGCTCCAGGGTGTAAGTGTTGGCGAGAGCAGCTGTGCCACTGAGGGCCGCAAAGAGGACCACGCAAACGACAAGCAGTCGAGTGAAACGCGAGTTGCTGGGAGGCATCCTGGTCTCCTGATGCGCGCGGTGGGTGCGCGTGGGCTAATCAACTTTGTTCGGGTGGTACGCTTCTCCCTCTAACATCCTCGCGATCTCGTGGGCCACATTGGTGATCCGCGCTTGGGTGCCGGCTCTAGAGGTCCGATTCATCAATTCGCCATGGGGCCAACCCTTCTCCTTCAGCCGCTTCACGTGCGCGGCCAGGTCCCGGCGGGTGTAGTTCCAGCGGAACGGCTGTGGATCGTCGTTGTATCCGGCCGCGTGTAAGACCCGGCCGGTACTTTGAAGATGCCCGTCTCCTCGAACGCCTGAGCGATCGCCTTCGCATGTCCTGCTTTTCGATGAAGTAGACATCCTCTACGCAGCGCGAGCCGTTGACGGCGATGAACCAGCGGTCCACGGGAGGCGGTCTAGGTCGATGACGTTGATCCGTACTGCCGAAGCGCACCCCGGCAGGATGGCAGAAGCGCTGGTCCAAGTGGTATCCAGGCTGGACCTCAAACCTCACCATGGGGAGCTCGATTGGTTACCCTGGAAGAGTGCCGTGTACGCGCTGCTGGATTGTGTCTTCAGCGCCCAGGCCCGCTACGAAACCACGGTCCTGCCGATGCTGAAGGACCGACTTCACCGGCGTCTTCCCGACTGTTCGGCACTTACGTTTACGGACTACCGGTCAGATGTTGACTCCTTCGGAGCAGTTCGGTTCGAGGGTTATGCCCGGGAAGTGCTCACTCGGCAGTGGCCCCGGTGGGGCAACGCTCCGCGCCTACTCGTCCTCGGTCTCGACGCCCATGCAGGATGCCGCCAACATGACGAACGTCTCCAGGGTCTCGTAGCCGTCCTCGGTGAGGCGCTCCGGGATCGACACCACCCACTGCTCCTCCCGCTCCGTCTCCTGGGTGTTGCCCTTCTGGCGGCGGGCGGTGATGCCCGCCTTTCGCAGCGGTGCGCGCACCGCTTCGGCCGCCTCCCAGAGCTCCGCTTCGCGGGTTAGCGAGATTCGCCGCGGCGTGAAGCGCACCATCATCTTCACCACGCTCGGTCGGTAGTAGAGGTACACCGGCTGGGAAGGCAGGTAGGTCGCCCCGTAAGCCTGCACCGCCGGGTTGCCCTCCGGATCCCGGATCCAGGTGTGCTTGCCGCCCGGCAGTCGCTCCATCAACATGTTCTGCACGTCGCGCTGGGTGTAGGGTCGTTCCGGGTCTTGGGTCGCCATAGATAGCTCGCTGCGCTGGGGTGAACCGCTCCGTCCGGACCGGCCCCGTACCCAAGGTTCGAGAGCAGAGAGAGTGGGAAGTGCAGTCACCAACACTCCACTACTCCAGCACTCCATTACTCCGTCCGCTTCAGTTAAGAATACTGCATCTGCGCCGCCGGGAAGGGCGGCGTTGGTCGTCCGATGCCTACCGCTGAGCAGGAACGCGGGCTGCCGGGTGAGAACCGGGTGTTGCAGACCGTAGTAATGACAGCGGGATTATGAGCGGATGACGAGGGGGCAGATCAGGATGGATCGACGTGAGCTGATACTGGGCGGCGCGGCGCTGTTGCTGGCCGGTGGAACCCGCTCCGAGGCGGCGGGCGGGCAGAACTGGGGCAACTGGCGCGGGCCGAACTTCAACGGCTCGTCCGATGAGAAGGGCCTTCCGGCAAAGTTCAGCCCCACCGAGGGCGTGAAGTGGTCCACGGCGATGCCCGGCCCCTCCGCCGCCACGCCGATTATCTGGGGCGACTCTGTCTTCGTCAGCAGCACGGACATGGGCGCGAAGCAGCTCCTGGCGATCTGCCTGGACCGCGCTACCGGCAAGGTGCGCTGGCTGCAGTCGGTCGGGTCCGGCTACAAGACCGCCGGCCAGGGCAACGAGGTCCAGCTCGACGATCGGAGCAACTACGCCTCCCCCTCCCCCGTTACGGATGGCAAGCGGGTCATCTTCTTCTACGGTAACGGCGACCTCGTGGCGCTGGACTTCAAGGGCAAGAAGCTCTGGTCCCGCAATCTGCAGCAAGACTACGGCGACTTCGGCTTCAGCTTCACGTTCTCCAGCTCGCCGCAGCTCTACGAGGGCCGGCTCTACATGCAGGTGCTGCAGCGGAACCGCCCGATCGGGGCCCGCGGCAAGCAGGGCGCGGAGTCGTTCCTGCTGGCCATGGATCCTGCTACCGGCAAGGAGCAGTGGCGCGTGGTGCGGCCCGCACCGGGCCTGGAGGAGTCGCTCGAGGCGTATAGCACTCCGATCCCGTTCGTCCACAACGGCCGCAAGGAGATCCTCATTGCGGGTGGAGACATCCTCTCCGGCCACGACCCCGCCACGGGCCGGGAGCTCTGGCGCTGGGGCACGTACAACCAGGATCCGGACGATCCGGGCAGTAAGCACCGCCGCAAGGACTTCCGCCTGGTTCCCTCGCCCGTGGCCGGCGGTGGGGTGGTGCTGGGCTGCGGCCCGAAGA
>JAJFMS010001150.1 GCA_020696885.1 Armatimonadota bacterium
CTACACCTCCGGCGACCTGACCACCCCGGGTACGGACAAGAACCCGCCGATGACCCCCGAAGGGAAGGCGGCGTTCCTGGACGCGATCAAGAACGGGAAGGGTTACATCGGCACGCACAGCGCGTCGGACACGTTCCACACCAAGCCGGATCCGGCGGACCGCTCCAACCGTTATGCCAACCACGGCGAGGCGTCCGATCCGTACGTCCGGATGCTCGGCGGGGAGTTCATCAAGCACGACGCCCAGCAAGTCGCCCACATGACCGTGACCGACACGCGCTTCACGGGCCACGGCTCGGCGGGCGCCGGCTTCGACATGATGGAAGAGTGGTACTCGCTCAAAGACTTCTCCCCGGACCTCCACGTCCTCCTGGTGCAGGAGACGAAGGAGATGAAGGGCCCGAGCTACCAGCGTCCCCCGTTCCCCGCCACCTGGGCGCGGAAGCACGGCAGCGGCCGCGTGTTCTACACCTCCATGGGCCATCGAGACGACGTCTGGACGAGCCCGCTTTTCCAGTCCATCCTCCTCGGCGGCATCGCCTGGGCCGTGGGGAACGTGAAGGTAGACGTCAGCCCCAATATCGAGAAGGTGTGCCCCACCTACGCCGCGCTCCCGCCCCGCCCTGCCTGACCACTACTGGCGGAGGGATGGTCATGGGTGGAAGTGCTCACCCAGGGGAAGTGGCGTTGGCGCAACCGGTAGCAAGACCGCGGGTGGCGCCAAGCCTCCCACGTCATTGCGGAGCGCCCACCGACCCCTCGGCCTCTCGTCGTACTCTCGTGGCGCTGTGGCAATCCCGAAGGTTGAGCAGCGACTCGCTCCGGCACTTCGGCGTCTGGCAGGATCCGTCATCGATCGGGATGGCCACGGGGCAAAAGACGCCCCTCGCCATGACCGGTTCTTTCTTTAACGGGCTACCATCCCCTGAACACCTGAACACCTGAACACCGCGCGCAGCGCCTCCCGCGTTGACAGTTTGCCTGCTTACCCGATAGGATTAGCCCGTCCTGTGGTTACGATTGCACCGGAAAGAGAGAGCGGACGACTTATGGCCAAGAAGCCCGGCATGTGGATCTGGGATCGCCTTCGCGGTAAGGACCGTAAGGAGCTGGACCCAGGAGCCCTACCTGCGCATCAAGCTCAAGCATTAATTGACCCCGGAACCAGGAGTGCGTCTGCCGTGAGCGACATCCGCTTTCGTCCCGCCACCAAGGCGGATGACGCCTTCTTCCGGGAGATCGAGCTCGAGACCACCTGGACGAGTCTCGACGCGGTCGATCAGCAGCGCTTCCGGCGCGCGGACGTGCGCGATGCGCTGCGCCACACCCACGAGCTGCTGCTCCAGCGGCCCGGTAACCAGATCGTGGTGGCCGAGGACGAGGCGGGCGATCGGGTGGGCCTGCTCTGGTTCGGGGTCAATCGCAACCTGATCACCGGCGAGGACGAGGCCTGGGTCTACAACGTGACCGTGGTCCCCGCCCATCGCCGCAAAGGGATCGGGCGCAAGCTGATCGAGCATGCCGAGGAGATGGCGCGCGCGGGTGGGTTCACCATCCTCGGGCTGATGGTCTCCGCCCACAATGAAGCGGCGCGGACCCTCTACGAAAACCTCTCCTTCGAGTCCACGAACCACCTGATGCGCAAGCGGTTAACCTGACGGGGGCCGGCACCTACGCACCGGCTCCCGCCTGACCGTGTAGCACGCCCGCGAACCGGAACTCCCGGTCGCCGAAGCGGATGATGTCGCCGATCCGCAGCTCGTGGATATTCCGTACTCGCCGGCCGTTGACGTAGGTACCGTTCCGGCTGCCCTCGTCCAGCAGGCGGAAGCAGCCGTCGATCGCTTCGATCACGGCGTGGACCCGGGACACCTGCCGGCTGTCCAGCACCAGCTCGCACTCCGCGCCGCGGCCCACGCGCGTGCTGCCTTCTCCCACCCACAGCGGCAGCAGGTCCAGGCGCGGATTGGAATCGACGATGTTCAACGTCTGGCGCCGCGTGCCGTGCCAGTAGAACAGCGCCGCGACCACGCCCACCAGCCCCAGGAGCATCAGCACGGCGCCCATGATGAGGGACGTGCCCACGGGCGCCTTCGTACCCGCGGCAGCGCCCGTGGCGGCGGTGCCGGCGCCCTGCTCGGGGGTGGTAACCGCGCCCAGCAAGTTGCCCTGGGCCGGGGCCTGATACGAGGTGTCTCCCACGATCGGCTGGGAAGCCAGCGAGACATGCACGTTGCGCTTGGTGCCGTCCGGCTCCGGCCGCGGGCTGCGATACGTGATCCGGTATTCCTGGCGGAGTTGGTGCGCCAGCGCCACGTAGAGTGACTGGAGATCCTGCGGAGAGGGCGCGCGCATGTACACGCCGCCGGTCTGCTCGGACAGGTACTGCATCTGGGCGCCCGAGGCGTCGATCCCCAGGGCCACCATGCAGAGCGCCACGCCGTTGCTCCGCGCGTAGTCGATCAGTTCCTGCGGCAGCACCCGGCTGGCGCGGTCGTTCCCGTCCGTCAGCGCCAGGACCACGCGGCGCGCGTCCTGACGCCCCGCCCCGGCTCCCACCACGCTGCCGGATCCCGGACGGAGCCCAACCTGGGTGATCGACCAGTACACCGCGTCCATGAACGGGGTGGTGTTACCCGAAACCTGGGTGCGGTCGATGGCCGAGAGCAGCGCGCCGTGCTCCCGCGTGAGCCCCTGGTCCAGCGTGCTGCCGTTCGAGAAGGTGATGAGCGCCGCCTGATCGCCGGGCGCAAGCTGGCTGACGAACTCGCGGGCGGCGGATTTGGCATAGCCGAGCTTGTTCTCGTCCAGCATGCTCGGGCTGCGGTCCAGCGCGAGGCAGACGTCGATGCTGCCGCCCTCGCTCTCCACCTTCAGGACCTCGGCGGGGAGGCCGTTTTCCGTCACTTGGAACGAGTCCGGGCGCAGGCCGCCGATCCGCACGCCGCGGGTGTCGGTGGGATAGGCGAAGAGCGTCACGGCGGGAAACCGCGCCGAGTTGGGCTGCGCCAGCCGCAGGGTATTGGCGCCGAGGCGCAGCGGGGCCGGGGGCGCCGCCCCTGCAGCGCCGGCAAGTAGGACCGCGCAGGTGAGCGCGGCGGAGAGGAACCGGTGTTTCATCCTCTTAAGCGCAATATAAGCAGGCGTGGGTCGGGTCGCTCGTCATAATGACGACGCCGAACCAATCGAGGTCAAGGTCGCGTTCTCGGTTTGCCCCGGGGGTTCCCCAGTTCACTCTGCCCGTTGCCGGCGCCTGCTGAGGATTCACTAGGTAAGGCGCGCGAGCGCGGTGCCGGGTTCCCGACATTCTATAGTGAACTCTTTCACAGGTACACAGTTCCATAAACCACGCCAGTCCCCCTAAGGGAAGGGTTAAGATGAGCCAGAATTCATTGTAGTCGGCTTCTGACGCACCAGGCGGACAGCCGAGTAGAGGGCGGGACATGAGCCTTATCGAAGCCTCTCACACAATTACGCGAACTTTGCCAACCCACCCGGGCCGGACCGACACCC
>JAJFMS010001151.1 GCA_020696885.1 Armatimonadota bacterium
TGATGCAGATCTATTCCGACGTGACCGGCCGGCCGATCCGGATTGCGCGGAGCGGTCAGGCCTGCGCCCTCGGCGCCGCGATTCTGGGCGCAGTGGCAGCCGGGAAGGCGGATGGCGGCTACGACGACCTCTCCCTGGCGGTGGCGAGCATGGGCGGCGTGAAAGAGCGATCCTACCGGCCCGAAACGGCGGCGCATGAGCGGTACACCCTCCTGTTCCAGGAGTGGGTGCGCCTCCACGACTACTTCGGCCGCGGGGAGAACGACGTACTCAAGAAGCTGCGGGCGTGGCGGAGGGGTTGATCGGTGTTCGGTGATCGGTGTTCGAGGCGTAGCGTCGTTCACGATGCCCCCGTTGCAAGCAAGCCGTAGGCAGCCGCCTCGTGCGGCGTTCGTTGACGGCGACCTGCTCCGAGAGCGGCGAGTCCTGCTTCCGGTGACGGAAGGTCCGGATCGAACGCACCACGAGGGTGCTGCCTACGGTTTGCTTGCAAGGTGTAGACAGCCCACCAAGTCCGGCGCGGACGACTTGCTCCTCCGGCGCGGGCGCGGGTTGCCACTCGCCGGAAGCCGTGATCACTTCGGAGACGGCGTCGAAGGTGGCGGTGATCTCGCGGAGTTGCTCCGCAGCCCGGCTGCCCGTGGAGCGGTCGCCGGACATGGCGGCGAAGGCGCGGGTCATCTTCGCCTCGGCCTGGACGAACAGGTCCGCGGCCTGCGCGAGCTGGCCGCACTGGGCCTCGTACTGGAGCCGCGTCTCCCGGTGCTCCGGATGGACCGCCGCTGCCGGGCTGAGCTGGTGGAGGCGGGAGGCGATCAGCTTCAGCCGCTTGCTCCAGTCGATCAGCTCTTCCAGGCGGGTTTCCGCGCGGGGGAGCAGGTCTTCGCCGGGGAGCTTCACCGTTCTCCAGACCGGCTCCGCGGAGATCCGCACCATCGTGAAGTAGGCGTCCACGGCGCGATCCAGCGGAGCCGCAACCTCCGGCGGCAGCGCGCCGGCCTCGACGCACCGCTCCGCGATGCGGATCCGCCGGAGCTCTGCTGCTGGGATCCGCTGCTGGAGCCCCTGGATGAGCCGCGTGGCGGCGTAGGTGAGCACCGGCGTCCCCACGAGCACGGCGACGCTGATCGGTAGGGCTGCGTCGACTGCCACGTTGCTCGCGAGGTACCCGGCCACCCCGGCAAGCGGTAAACCGGCGAAAGCCGCCGCGGCGGTGAGCGCACGCCGGACCGGGGTCCAGACCGCGTCGAGCTTGGTCCGTGCCGCGCGGAGCCGGTCGGTCTGCGTTCGGGCAGCATCCAGGGCCGGATATCGATGGTCCGGGCGTTGGCTCATCAGGCGTGGGACTCGGGAAGTACCGGCGAGGGTGCCGGAGACGCTTCCTTCTTCCCGATTGAACGGCCTGTTCCCTGCCGCAGCGTTGCGGCAGGGAACAGACGGCGATCGCCCAGTGGAATCAGGGCTTCGGGGTGCCGATGCGGTAGAGCCGGTTTCCGGTCCGGAGGAGCAGCGCGTCGTCGACGAAGGCGGTCCCGTAGACGCGGCCTTCGATCTGGATCTGGTTCTCGGCCACCTTCTCCAGCGTTGCGCCGGCCTTCACGACCATGGCGTTCCCAGCCGTATCGAAGAAGTAGACGCGTCCCTCGACTGCGGAGGCGGAAGCCCAGGCGCCGGCTGGTAGGCGGGCTTCCCAGAGCGGCTTGCCGGTAAGCACGTCCAGGCAGTAGGCGATCCCGGTCTTGTTCGTGAGGTAGATGCGCCCGTCGTAGACCAGGGGCGAGCCAAAGGAGCAAACGATCTCCGGCTGGCGCCACGCGACGTGGGTCTCGGTGACATTGCCCTTTCCGCCCAGGCGGATGGCCAGCGTGGAGTTCCGCTCACTGGCGCCGATCACTACCAGGTCGCCCGCTACGGACGGGGACGGGACCGTGTTCCCCTTGAGCCCCTCCACGAACCAGAGCGGCTCTCCCGAGGCGAGGTCGAAGGCGTCTACCCGGCCGCTGGACGAAACCAGGATGAACTTCTGTCCCTGGTGGGACGCCGCCAGCGGGGTGGTCCAGCCGGCGCCGAACGGGTGGTCGCGCTTCCAGCGGGTCTTGCCGGTGGCGGGATCGGCCATCAGGAGGTAGGCGCCGGCGTCGTGGGCCACGAGCAGCGCCAGGCCGTTCCCGGTGAGGATGGGAGAGCTGCCCAGGCCGTGGTTGCTCTTGATCGCGCCGAACTCCCGCACCAGCGACCGCTGCCAGACCGGCTCCCCCGCGTGGGTGAGCGCCATCAGGTCGCCGGACTCGAAGAAGAGATACACGCGGTCCGCGTCCACGGCGGGGGTGGGGGCCGCCTTGCTCACGTAGTCGCTGGTCTTGACACCCTGCGAGCCCTTGAACTCCCGCTCCCACAGTGTCTTGCCGCTGTTCAGGTCCAGGCAGCGTGCCAGGAGGCGGTCCTGCTGCTCCCCGGCGATCGACGTCACGAAGACCCGATCGTTCCAGACGACCGGGCTCGACTGCCCATAACCGGCGAGGTCCGCACGCCAGCGCACGTTCTCCTCGGCGGACCACCGGACCGGAACATTGCGGGCGGCGGACCGGCTGTCGCCATGGCCGCGGAAGGCCGGCCAGACCCGGCCGGCGGAGGGTGCCGCGGCGAGGAGGAGGGCGGCAAGGATCAAAGGCTGCATCGGTTCGGGCTCCTGGGTTAGCGCACTACCTCGACCGCGGCCGAGGTGGTCATCAAGGTCGGGTTGGCCTGGTTCGGTGCGGGGTTGTTTACCTCT
>JAJFMS010001152.1 GCA_020696885.1 Armatimonadota bacterium
AAAGTGGGCCACGGAGAGGAAGGAACTGCCGCTCAAGGACGTGGCCGCTGCCGGCGGCTGGAAGGACGTGACGACTCTGCTGACGTGCTACCAGCACGCGGACGAGGCGACGATGCTGAAGGTGATGCAGTCGCCGGCGAAGCTGGTGAGTCGTCGAGCTGGTGGTTCGCTGGAGAAACTGTAGCAGAAACGGTAGCAGCGGGCGCAGAAACGAAAAGGCCCGACCCACCGAAGTGGTATCGGACCTTCGAGTTGCCCCTCCTGGGCTCGAACCAGGACTCTCCTGATCCAGAGTCAGGCGTGTTGCCAGTTACACCAAGGGGCAGAAAATCGTGACGTCTCTGGATGACGCCATGGAGCTGAGGGGGATCGAACCCCTGACCTCTGCAGTGCGATTGCAGCGCTCTCCCAGCTGAGCTACAGCCCCGAAGGTCCGGAAAACTAGCACCTTACCGCCCCCCCATCAACCGAGCGGGCAGTGTCCCGACACTCCCCCAGCGGCCCGCCCTCCCGGACCGTAGATTGGACGCCACCAGCGCGACACTCCGGCGCCATCCCGGTCTCCCCTGTCCGGTCTCCTCGCGCCGCCGCGCAGTCCCCGGTGCGTCCAGGAGCGCCCCCGCGGGGGAGAGCGCCCGCTGCCCATCGGGAAGTGGTTGTGGACGCACAACTTTGCCTAGGAGACTCCATGCCGGATTCCCTGCTTCGCCGGTTGCTTCTCCCCGGGATGGGCGCGGGCCTCGCTCTGGCCGCCCTCACCGCGCGTCCGGCCCCCGCCCAGGAGCCCGACCACCAGCCCCACCACCATGCCGCCGGCATGCCCACGGTCACCGAAGTCGGCGGCACCGTGCCGCTCTACGACAACCTGGGCACCCTGCGGCACAAGGTCAGCACCGCCTCGGCCGCGGCGCAACGGTACTTCGACCAGGGGCTTCGGCTGACCTACGCGTTCAACCACGAGGAGGCCATCGCCTCCTACACCCAGGCCACCCGGGAGGACTCCACCTGCGCGATGTGCTGGTGGGGGATCGCCTACGCCATGGGGCCCAACATCAACGCCCCCATGGACACCGCGGCGTACCGGCCATCCTATGCCGCCATCCAGCGGGCGGTGCAACTGTCCTCCAAGGCTACGCCGTACGAGCGCGACATGATCCAGGCGATGGCGAAGCGGTACGCTCCGGAGCCGGTCGCGAACCGGGCGCCGCTGGACTCGGCCTACGCCACGGCGATGAAGAACGTAGCGAAGAAATACCCGGACGACCCCGAGGCCCAGACCCTGTACGGCGAGTCCCTGATGAATCTGTCGCCCTGGAATTACTGGGAGGAACGGGGGACCAAGGCTCGCCCGGGCACACAGGACGTCGTCACCACGCTCGAGCGTACGCTGAAGAAATACCCGGACCATCTCGGCGCCTGTCACTTCTACATCCACATCGTGGAGGCCTCGACCACGCCGGCCCGAGCGCTGCCCTGCGCGGACAAGATGGCGCAACAGATCCCCGGCGCCGGGCACCTGGTGCACATGCCCTCGCACATCTACATGCGGGTGGGCTACTACGACCGGGTGGTGAACCACAACCACGACGCCGTCGCCGCGGACCAGGCCTACGTGCAGGACCGGAAGCCTACGGGGTTCTACCAGTTCATGTACTACCCGCACAACTGGCACATGCTGTGGTACGGGCTGATTCAGCTGGGCCGGGGCTCCGAGGCGATCCACGCGTCCCGCGAGCTGGTGAAGGTGGTCCCGGTAGAGGTGGTGAAGACCGCACCACCCCTGGAGTACTTCTTCCCGGCGCCCTACTGGTCGCTGGTGCGGTTCGGCAAGTACGACGAGATGCTGGCGGAACCCGCCCCGGCCGAGCCGCTCAAGTACGCGACCGCGATGTGGCGCTATAGCCGCGGACTCGCGCTCACGGCGAAGGGGAGGCTCGGCGAGGCGCAGGCGGAGCTGGACAGCGTGGCCGCCGCCGCCCAGGCGACGCCGAAAGAGGCGCCTGCGGGGATCAACCTACAGAAGACCCTGCTCGCCCTGGCCGAGCGGCACCTCGCCGGCAAGCTCGCGATCGCCAGGGGCGATACCGCCGCCGGCATCGCGGCGCTGGAGCAGGCCATGAAGCACGAGGACGAGCTGCTCTACGACGAGCCGCCCCCCTGGTATCATCCGATGCGCCAGGAGCTCGGCGCCGTGCACCTCGCGAAGGGCCACCCTGCGGTGGCGGAGAAGCTGTTCCGGGAGGACCTGGTCCACTTCCCCAACAACGGCTGGTCGCTGTACGGGCTGGCCCGGAGCCTGGAGGCGCAGAACAAGGGCGCCGAGGCGGCAAAGGTGGACGCGGAGTACCGGAAGTGGTGGGACAAGGCAGACGTGAAGCCGCTCGCGCTACGCTAGCACCCCATTGTCACCCTGAGCGCAGCGAAGGGGACGCCGAGCACCTGCTCCGGCGTCATCAATCCGTCATCCCCGCACCCCACCAGCTCGAACGTCACCCGGTCGCAGCTCGGCACGTACCCCACCGCCCGCGCCCTCGGCTCACGATCGTTCTTGTAGAAGAGCTTAAAGCCGGTGAACTGCACCGGGTACGGTGAGATCCAGAAGCGATACGCGTCCTGCTTGTGATAGGGCGCGCCGAAGCCGTCCATCTGGATCACGACCTGGACCCGCGGGTCCAGCCGGATGCTGTCCGTGTTGGTCAGCATCTTCCGGGTGAACCGGTGCACCACCAGGACCTTGGGCGGCAGCTTGTGCTCGGTGACGAGCTTCCCCAGCACGTCGATGGCGTGGTTCACCTCCGCGGCGTCCAGCGTCCCGACCCGCTTCCCCGGAACACCCCCGCCCTTCATCGCGAACTCGGGGTCGAGCGCGAGGTGCACGTACGGCCGCTGGAGGAACGGCAGCAGCGGCAGGAGCTCGGCCGCGACGGTGCTCCGGCCCGTCTGGACGTCCAGGAACATGATCCACCCGCGCTCCTCCGCCCACGCGGCCACCGTGTTGATCGCGCTGTCGCCCATGCGCAGGCGGTACAGGTTGCCGGGACCGGGGCTGCTCTGCGCCACGGTGACGATCAGGTGCAGCGCCGGCATCACCTTGCGATCTGGGTCCGCCAGCGCCCAGCGCATCGCCACCTGCTCCAGCCGGGGGAGCATCGAGTCGGGCGGGA
>JAJFMS010001153.1 GCA_020696885.1 Armatimonadota bacterium
GCCGGGGGGGGGTCCACCTCGACGGTAACGCATGGAGCAAGGGGTTCGAGCAGGACGTGGCAGCAGTGTGGGGGCTTTAGCGACGGACGTGGTCGTGTAGGGTCCGGAGGGGTCATTCTACACGGCACGCGGTGACCTGATACCAGCTTCGTAATGCTGCACTCCGAAGCCTGCACTACACCATCATGGGATTGGCGAAACCGGCGGCGTGCCGGCTGCGTCGTGCCCCAGGACCCATGCCACAGCCGTTTACCCTGATCCGTGAGAATCCGATGCACCACCTCGCCGCCCGGCACCTCACCCGCGCCTTAGCTCTCGCCGCAGTCCTCCCCGCCGGTTCACTCGCCGCCCAGGATTCGTCACGAACGACCCCGCCGCCACTCCTCACCGCTCCGGTGCCAGGCCCGCGCCTCCCGGCGGCCGATGACGCCGAGGTGCGGCGCACGCTCCAGTCGACGGCCGATGCGTGGAATCGCGCGGATCTGGCAGGCCATGTCGCTCCGTACGCCGACAGCGCCGGGTTCATGACGGGCCGCGGCCCGATGATCGGCCGCGACAAGATCGAGGCGAGCCTCCGCCGCGGCTTCTGGCGCGACGGCAAGCCGGTTCAGAAGCTGAGGTACGAGCATGTCCACGTCCGGGCCCTGGGCCGCGATCACGCGCTGGTGACCGGCCGGTTCGTGCTCAGCGGCGGCGGACGTGAGGACGCGAGTGGCTGGTTCTCTCTGGTCTGGGAGCGGGGACCGCGGGGATGGCGGGAAATTCACGACCACTCGAGCTGAGCGCCCGTTGCGTCTGGCAGCTCAGGATTGAGGAAACCGACTACACCAGGCGGGGACCGCGTCTGTCGGGTGGACCTTCAGGAGAATCGGGCTCATCACTCGAGGGCTCCAGCGCGTGATACATCTCCAGGGACAGGTTCAGATCACGCCGCAGCTCGGCCTCGCCGCTGATCAGCGACGCCCACGAAAGCTCGTAACCCTTCCGCCCGCCTTTCGGCACGACCTTCACGCCCGCGGGGCCCACGCTGACGGTATATAGCCGCCCGTCGAGCTCCAGCTCGCGTTTGATGGTCTTGTCGAGACGGGTCGCCATGGGAGCCTCCCTGTTCCCCGGTATCTATCAGGGTCCGCGCCGCCGCGGTAGAGAGTTGTCCCTTCAACACTCCGGCGCGGAGTCGAGGCTGATGGGCACCAGCTCGTCGTCCGGGGGGAGTGTATCGACCGAGCCGGGGACGAGGTAGGCGCCGACCCTTCCGGCGTCACAGCGGAACAAGACCGTCGGGTGGTTGCCTACGGCAGCGGGTTCCGCGAGGGCCGGAGGGCTCGACGCCTCGGTGTCCACCGCCTCCTGCCCGGCTGCCCGCGATGCCGGGCTGGAGCAGCCCATGACGCTCGCTACGCCTGTCACGACCCATATCCCGCGCACCACACTCTCCCATCCAGCTAGAGTCCGGCAGTGAGGCGCCTCGGCACCCGCCGGATTGAAGCCCGGCAGCACCGAGGCGCGGTATTACTGGTATTGAACTCTCTCAGTTGCCGGTTGGAAGCGCGGTTACTGTCAACGTCATGTCGTCGAAGTCCTGGTCCACGCCATCCTCGTACCGGAGAACCCATTCCGGATAGCTGCCGCTCACCCGCAGCTGCGGCGGATTGGCGAGGAGTGGAGCGACTACCTCGGCGCTGATCTCGGTCCCGGCCGGGAACGCCGCGGCGAACATCAGCTCCTTCCCAATGGTTTCGTAGCACCCATCGCTGGTCAGGATGCCGGTGACCGGCGCCGTGATGCGGAACAGGTTTCCGTGAGCTTCGCAATCCCGCCCATTCAGGACCACCTTGAACCCGGCTTCCTGCTCCAGTCTCAGGGTGCAGGCCACGAATCCACCCGGGGCCGAGGCGTCCACGCAGGTCAGCGAGGTGACGGCCGGCATCTGGGGGTTGGCCTGGTGCGATACGGTGGCCGACTCGCCCTCCTCGTCGGTGACCGTGAGGCTCACGTCGAACGATCCCGCGCCACCGTAGTTGTGTACCGGGTGCCGGGCCTGAGAGGTGCCCTGGTCACCGAAGGACCAGTTCCAGCTGGCAATACCGGCGTCGTCGGTGCTCGAATCGGTGAAGTCACAGCGAAGCGCCGCGCACTGCAACGAGAACCGCGCCTGCGGGCTCTCATTGCCCGGCTCGATCTTGGTTTCGGAATCCTTGCAGGCCGTGACCAGGCCCGCCCCAGCTACAACAGCTGCGAGCCAAATCGTGGATCTCATCGTGCGCCTCGCGGTAGGGTGGTGGTTCAACTCGCTGCGGAGCGGCCGCAGACTTCCGTCCTGACCACCGGAAAACGCGCCTCCGGCGGATGGGATGCTGTTCTACGCTTCAGCTGATCGGTGTCTTGGGTCTTCGATTTCCTGACAGCCCGCCCCGGAGGTCGCCCTCCGGCGGGGTACAGCGTCAGATGCGTTGCTGCTTACGGAGCCGCGGTGGCCGTGACGGTCAGGACGGCGTCGTTGAAATCCGGCTCGCCCGGCGTGCCCGCGGCACCACCATCATCCACGTTGAGGGTCCAAGTGGGGTAAGTGCCTGCCACCTGGATGCCCGGATCACCCGCCGGTGGATCGCTGACTCCCGGCGTACCCCGAGTGAACCGCAGTGCCAGCGAAGATCCCGCTTCGAACACCAGCGGCAGACCGCCCGTGTCCCTGATGGTGTATTCTGCACCATCAGGCTGGTTGCAGAGGTTGAAGAAGACCGTCTGCGGCACCGGTGTGGCTGCGGTGGTGGCAGTGACCCTGTTTCCTGTGAGCTCGCAGGCCGTACTCACGACGGTGACTTTCAT
>JAJFMS010000093.1 GCA_020696885.1 Armatimonadota bacterium
TCTATCATCACAACCGAACGGGGGAAGATAACGCAGACGCCCACCTGAAGCGGACGATCATGGGGCGCGAGGTGGTGTGCGCCATCACCCGCGGGCGGCTGGACTTCGGCCCGTGGGAGCAGATCTTCTACGGCGAGTTCGACGGCCGGAGGGAGAAGCGGGTGCTGATCAAGATCATCGGGGAGTGAGGCCCCTCTTGGGGAACTGCGGACATGGCCGTATCGATCGGTCTTTCTCGTGTCGAGACGACGGACGACGCTGGCTGCTCCGCTGGCGTGTTCCTCGATGACGACGGTTACTACTGGTTCCTCTATCCGTTCTTTGAGAGGGTGGAGAAGCAGACGGGCCAGATGGTTGATCTTTACGGGAATGCTGTCTTTGCGGCGGAGCAGCTCCCCCTCTTGCTTGCCGCTCTCGATGCAGCGGTTGCCTCCACGGAACAGCAGGCGGGGGAGTGGGCGGTCCTGGTTGGCTGGCGAGACGGGGATCCGCTGTACTGTACGGTGTCGAAAGACCGGCTTCAGGGGATCCTGGCAAACTTCATCACCCTGGTGAAACTGGCGCTTGCCACCGGGAGAGATGTCGTCGCGTTCGGCGATTAGGTGTCGTTTGGGTCGAGGGCCGGGAGGGATCACCTCCGGTGTGTTCATCAGTGTTCGAGAGGACGAAACGATCGTGCAGAGAGTCACTTCCCTGTTGCCGCTTCTCATGAGCCTGTGCTGCGCGACAGTTGCGGCCCAGCCGGCCCCGCGACCGGAGGTATTGATGCGGGAGACCTACCGTCCCCTCTACCACTACAGCCCGGTCCGCAACTTCATGAACGACCCGAACGGGCTGGTCTACCACCGCGGCGAGTACCACCTGTTCCACCAGTACAACCCGTTCGGGAACGAATGGGGGCACATGAGCTGGGGCCACGCCGTGAGCCGCGACCTGGTGCACTGGGAGCACCTGCCGGTGGCGCTGCAGGAAGCCGACGGGGTGATGATCTTCTCCGGCTCCGCGGTGGTGGACGAGAGCAACACCAGCGGCTTCGGCAGCAAGAAGAACCCGCCGCTGGTGGCCATCTACACCGGGCACCGGCCGGCGGACGAGATGCAGAGCCAGTGCCTGGCCTACAGCCTGGACAACGGGCGGACGTGGACCAAGTACGCCGGTAACCCGGTGCTGCCGTGGGAGAAGGACTTCCGCGACCCCAAGGTCTTCTGGCACGCGCCCACGCGGAAGTGGGTGATGGTGGTCGCCAAGGCGGCGGACCGGCGGCTGCGGTTCTACGGCTCCGGAGACCTGAAGCGCTGGGAGCTGCTCAGCGAGTTCGGACCAGCGGGCCTGCCGGATACCGTCAAGGCGAACTGGGAGTGCCCCGATCTCTTCCCGCTGCCGATCGAAGGCGAGCCGGGCCGCAGCAAGTGGGTGCTCCACGTGGGCATGGGCAACGGGCACCTCAACGGCGGCTCGGGCGGGGAGTACTTCATCGGAGAGTTCGACGGCAAGACCTTCCGGAACGACAACCCGAGCTCCACGGTCCTCTGGGCGGACTACGGCCGGGACAACTACGCCGCCGTCTCCTGGTCCGGCATCACCGGGAAGCGGGGAGAGCGGTACTGGATCGGCTGGATGAGCAACTGGCAGTACGCCAACGACGTGCCGACCCGACCCTGGCGGAACATCCTCACCGTGCCGCGCACGCTGTCGCTGCGCCGCACCGCCCAGGGGGTGCGACTGGTCCAGCGGCCGGTGAGCCAGCTCAAGTCGCTCCGGTCCACGAAGCGCTCCTACCAGGCGGTGACCGTCTCCCCGGAGAAGCCGCTGGTGCCGGAGGAAGCGGTGTGGGGCGACGCAGTCGAGGTGGTGGCGGAGTTCGAGCTGGGTACCGCCACCGAGTTCGGGCTGCGCGTCCGGGAAGGACGCGGCGAGGAGACGCTGGTGGGCTACGATACGGCCGGCAAGCAGCTCTTCGTGGACCGTACCCGCTCCGGGAAGAGCGACTTCAAGCCCGGCTTCGCGGGCCGCAGCGCCGGGCCGCTGGAGGTCGACGGGCGCCGCGTGAAGCTCCACCTGTTCGTGGACCGGTCCTCGGTGGAGGTGTTCGGCAACGACGGCGGGACCGTGCTCTCGGAGCTGATCTTCCCGCGGACGGAGAGCCAGGGGCTGCAGGTCTACGCCCGGGGTGGGGAGGTGCGGCTGGTCCGGATGGACGTTTGGAAGTTGAAGCCTGCTTGGACACAGAAGGACACAGATTAGAACAGAGGGCGCACAGAAGGGTTCGGTCGGAGGTATCCCGTCCGCCAGGGCCCGAGGGCAATGTGCGGTCTAATAGGCTCCCAATTCCCGCAGCCGGTCGTCGCTGATGCCGAAGAAGTGCGCGATCTCGTGGATCACCGTGTGCTTGATCTGCGCCCGTGCCTGATCCGGAGAGCTCGATGTCCGGAGCAGCGGCCCTCGGAACAGCGTGATGCGATCCGGGAACAACGGGGTGGCGCCCCGGCGCACGGTCAGCGGTACGCCTTGATAGAGCCCGAGCAGAGTGTGACCCGCAGGTACCCGCGCGCCGCGGAGCTGGTCCGGCTCCGGCTCCTGCTGGATCAAGACCTGGATGTTCTGCATCCGGGTGCGGAACTCCGCGGGAAGGGAGTCCAGCGCCTCCTCCACGAGCAGCTCGAACTCATCTTCATCGATCGCGTGTTGCGGGTGCATGGAAGTCTTTCCGCAGTGCTGCCGCTTGCCGGTTCGCAGCCCGGGCAAACGGAGCACCGCCTACAGTTCAGCCCGATCCGGGCTAGAATATGTTAAAATCGGTAGCCGAGTGTCAAACGTCTTTTCGACGTCCTGCAGGCGACCGGCGGGCTGCCGGGACCGGCGCCACTCTCCATGACGCTTATTCCACCTGAATCCTGACATGCCGCTCGATCGTATTTCCATCCGGGGCGCCCGGCAGCACAACCTCAAGAACGTTTCCCTGGACATACCCAGGGACAAGCTGGTGGTGATCACCGGGGTCTCCGGCTCCGGGAAGTCCAGCCTGGCGTTCGATACCATCTACGCCGAAGGCCAGCGCCGCTACGTGGAGAGCCTCTCCGCGTACGCCCGGCAGTTCCTCGGCCAGATGGACAAGCCGGACGTCGACTACATCGAGGGCCTGTCGCCGGCCGTCTCCATCGACCAGAAGTCGACCTCCCGCAACCCGCGGTCCACCGTCGCCACCGTCACGGAGATCTACGACTACCTGCGCCTGCTCTTCGCCCGCGTGGGCACGCCGCACTGCCCCAAGTGCGGCCAGCGGATCGCGCAGCAGAGCGTGGAGACGATGGTCGACACGGTGCTGGGCCTCCCGGAAGGCTCCCGTATCCAGATCTTAGCCCCCGTAATCCGCGGCCGGAAAGGGGAGTACCGCAAGGAGCTGGAGGATATCCGGAAACAGGGCTTCGTGCGGGTACGCGTGGACGGCGAGATGCGCGAGGTAACGGACGACATCCCGCTGGACCGGTACAAGCAGCACACCATCGAGGTGGTGGTGGATCGCCTCGTGCGCCGCGAGGGCATCCAGAGCCGGCTGTCGGAGAGCATCGAGTCCGCGCTGAAGCTCACCGGCGGCCTGCTGGGCGTGCTGTACGACGCGCCGAAGCCGGCAGCCTCCGAGGACGGGAGCGGAGACGAGGCGGGATCGCAGCCCGCGGCCGGCGGTGAGCTGACGTTTTCGGAGCACTTCTCCTGTGTGGACTGCGGGATCAGCATGGAAGAGCTGGCGCCGCGCAACTTCTCGTTCAACAGCCCGTACGGCGCCTGCCCGGCCTGCCACGGCCTGGGGACGCACACGGAGTTCGATCCGGTGCTGGTGATCGATCCGGAGAAGAGCGTGGAGAAGGGGGGGGTGATCCCGTTCGCCTCGAGCACCAGCGACTACGTGAACCAGATCTTCCGCTCCATCTCCCGCACCTCCGGCTTCGACGAGCACACCCCGATCGGGAAATGGAGCGACGAGGCCCGGAAAACGCTGCTGTTCGGCTCCAAGAAGCCGGTGCCGGTGACGTACACCAACCACCACGGCCGCGTGCGCAGCTACAGCGCCCAGTTCGAAGGGATCATCGGGATGCTGCAGCGGCGGCACACCGAGACCGGCTCCCAGATGATCAAGGAAGACCTGGAGCGGTACATGTCCACCCGCCCGTGCGAGGCGTGCGGCGGCGCGCGCCTGAAGCCGGAGTCGCTGGCGGTGACGGTGGGGGAGCGCAACATCTCCCAGGTAACGGCGCTCTCCATCGAGAAGGCGCTGGCGTTCCTGGACTCCCTGGAGCTGTCGGACCGCGAGCAGACCATCGGCCGGCAGATCTTCAAGGAGATCCACACCCGTCTGGGCTTCCTGAAGGACGTGGGGCTGAACTACCTGACCCTGGACCGCGCCGCGACCACGCTGGCGGGCGGGGAGGCGCAGCGGATCCGGCTGGCCACCCAGATCGGCTCCGGCCTCATGGGCGTACTCTACATCCTGGACGAGCCATCCATCGGGCTGCACCAGCGGGACAACCAGCGGCTGATCGACACGCTGATCCGGCTGCGCAACCTGGGCAACACGATCCTGGTGGTGGAGCACGACGAAGAGACGATCGCCGCCGCGGACTGGGTGATCGACATCGGCCCCGGCGCGGGGGAGTGGGGGGGCCACGTGGTGGCCGCCGGCACGCCGCTGGAGGTGTCCCAGAACCCGGAGTCCGTGACCGGCGGGTTCCTCTCCGGCAACGCGCGCATCGAGGTGCCGGGTCGCCGCCGCTCTTGCAACGGCAAGCAGTTGGAGCTGATTGGCGCCCGCGCGCACAACCTCCGGAATGTGGACATCCGAATCCCGTTGGGCTGCTTCGTGGCGATCACGGGCGTTTCAGGCTCCGGGAAGTCAACGCTCCTCCAGGAGACGCTGTATCCGCGGCTGATGCAGAAGCTCCACGGCACCCGCACCGTGTGGGGCGAGCATGACGAGCTGCTGGGCGCGGAGCACATCGACAAGGTCATCGACATCGACCAGTCGCCGATCGGGCGCACGCCGCGCTCCAACCCGGCCACCTACACCGGCGTGTTCGACCAGATCCGCGACCTGTTCGCCGCCACGGCGGAAGCGAAGATGCGCGGCTACCAGCCCGGCCGCTTCAGCTTCAACGTGAAGGGCGGCCGCTGCGAGAGCTGCAAGGGCGACGGCATCATCAAGATCGAGATGCACTTCCTGCCGGACGTCTACGTGCCGTGCGAGGTGTGCAAGGGCAAGCGGTACAACCGCGAGACGCTGGAAGTGCGGTACCGCGGCAAGACGATCTCCGACGTGCTGGAGATGACCGTCTCCGAAGCGTGCCAGCTCTTCGAGAACATCCCGCCGATCTCCCGCAAGCTCTCCACGCTGCGCGACGTGGGCCTGGAGTACATCCGGCTCGGGCAGCCCGCCACCACGCTGAGCGGTGGGGAGGCCCAACGCGTCAAGCTTGCCGGCGAGCTGAGCAAGCGCTCCACCGGCCGCACCCTCTACCTGCTGGACGAGCCGACCACCGGGCTGCACTTCCGGGACATCCAGAAGCTGCTGGAGGTGCTGCTGCGCCTGGTGGACACCGGCAACACGGTGGTGGTGATCGAGCACAACCTGGACGTGATCAAGACCGCGGACTGGTTGATCGACATGGGCCCCGAAGGCGGCGACGGCGGCGGGAGCGTGGTGGCGGTGGGCACACCGGAGCACGTGGCCACCGTGGAGGCCAGCCACACCGGAAGCTACCTGAAGAAGGTGCTCACCCAGCGCGGGTATCTGCACCCCGGCGAAGCGCTGCCGCTACCGTTGCCGGCCCCTGCGGAAGAGCCGCCCGCCGCGGCGGAGAGCGAGGCGGCAGCGACGGAACCAGCGGAGCCGGCGGCCAAGCCCGCGAAGAAGCCCCGCGCCAAGAAGGCCGCCAAAGCCCTGTAGTGCTTCGAGCCCGCAGTGCCGGAGGTGCAGCCACGTATGTTGAGTGAGTGGTTCCCGAACGGACGCTTTGGCCCTCCGGCGGCGGAAGCGGAGATCGCCGCGGTGGAGGCAGCGCTCGGAGTGCGGCTGCCGGCGCAGCTGCGGAGCCTCTACCGGGAGTGCGACGGGTTCCGCGAAGGGCTGGGCAACGCGAAGTACCTGCTGTCGCTCACGGACGAGGACTCGATCGGCTCGCTGCTCACGCTGACGCGCTTCTACTGGAATGAGTGGCCGGCGCACCAGCCGGGCCTCGACCTGCGGCCGTTCGTCTTCTTCGGCTCGTCGAGCGGGGACGAGGCCTGGGGCCTCGACTGGCGTACGGGTGACCGGATCATCGCCTACCATCCCCAGATGGGCGCGGAGTATGAGAGCGTGGGAACGGAGATCCTCGCGGTGTACCAGGCCGACTACGCGCTCTACGAAGCCGACAGCACCTGAGGCGTTGGAAGCCGCTGCGGGAGCAGGGGAGGGGATCATGCGCGTTGTCGTGCCGGCTCGAACAGGGGTCTATGCCGCGCTCATCCTGCTCGTGGGCGGCTTCAGCCTTGCGTGCCATCTGGCGGCGTTCCGGCTCATCGATGTGAACTCCCGGCGCGGCCTCAGCTCCACCGCCGGTTCCCCGGTGTTCTTACCGCGGCCGGAGGCGGTGAACAGCTTGATCCTCTTCGGGCTCGCCGGCGCACCGGCACTGGTGGCGCTCTTCCTGGGGGGACAGTGCCAGCCGCGGCCCCGGAGCCGGATGCGCTTCGTCGCGTTGCTGGGAGCAGTGGTCCCGTTACTACCGCTGCCGGGATATGTCCTCGCCGGATTTGGAAATGCAGTGCTGGAGGACCAGGTCACCGGCGCTGACGGTCACGCGTACTACTTCCTGCATGAGAGCGCCATCCAGGGGTATACCTGGGCCCTTGCCCGGCGCACTGCCGGCAACCCGTTCTACCTGACGGCACAGGTGATCGGTGGGCACGGCGAGAACAGCAGCGGCGTGGACCTCGCCGTGGTGCGTCCCGAGCCGCTGAAGCCCGGCGGGACCTACTACCGGATGTATCGGGGCGGCGATTGGGTAGCGGGCGTTACCGAACGGCACTGTGTGCTGGCGTATAACACGCGCACCGGTCGCTTCTACACCCGCCCGGATCTGCAGCAGCTCTCGCCGTTCTTCCTCCTCGGCCCGGCGACCATGCCACACCAGCCGGACCTCCGGACGCTCACCGAAGCGGCAACGAGCGAGCCCGCGAGTTTCCCGATTCAGCAGGTAATAGTGGGGGACCTGGCGCATCCGAAGGCAGAAGTCCGCCTGGCCGCCGCGCAGCTCCTCTCCACGCTCCGCAGTGTCCGGAGCAAGCCGGCACCCCGGGCGTCACCCTGATCGATTCCCATCTAAGGAGCACCCATTGACGCCACGTGGACTTTACTGGCTGATCTCACCCACCGCCCAGCGCGGGGGTCTGGCCGGACTACCGTGCCCGAGCGAGACGGACCTCCCCCTACTACCCGGCCTGGGGATCGGGCTCGTAGTGTCGCTGCTGGAAAGCTCACAGGGAAACTACGAGCTGCCGCCCGAACTGCGGCTCGTGCGCCTCCCGGTGGATGACGAGCAGGCGCCGGCGGAAGCCCACCTGCCGCTGCTGGTGCGCGTGTGCGAGTTGATTCACCGGTTCCGGCTGCAGCCCGGCGAGCGCAACGGCGTGGCCGTACACTGCCTGTTCGGACGGGGGCGCACCGGCATGCTACTGGCGGCTTACCGCGCCTACGTTGCCGGGCGCTACCCGGACGACGGGGACGGCCGCTCCGCCGCCGAGGCGCGCGCGGAGATCGACCGCCACCTCTACGTAATCGCCGGAGGCCCCGTAACCGCGCTGACGGACGCGCAGGTGCAGTGGCTGGACCGGTTTGCCCAGCACTGCCGGAAGCTGAGTACCACCCCGCCTGACAGCGCTGTCGCGGCCGATCTGGGCTGGTCCCGGAGGCAAACCCAGTCGCTACCCACGCCGGGCCGCCGCGTCTGGCAATGCCCGGACTGCGAGGGACTTGCGGAGGGCGAGCCGGGGCTCACGTTGGGGCCACTGTGGTGTCCCACATGCGGCTGGCCAACTGAAGCGTCGGTCCATCCCGCGACGTGACGACTCAACGTCCGTCGATGAAGTCGGCGAGCTCCTGCACGGTGAAGGTGGCCAGGAGGTGCTTCCAGGTTTTGAGGTTAACGTCCGGCATTCCGGCGAACAACTCTGCATCCGCCTCGAAGGCCATCATCAACTCGATGACGTCCAGAGAGTCGCTGCTCAGATCGAACGGGCCGTCAGCACCGGAAGTCCGATTTTGGCTGAGGAGTACGGCGAGAGGGG
>JAJFMS010000094.1 GCA_020696885.1 Armatimonadota bacterium
GTCCGGGTTGTTACCGGAATCGGAGTCGGCCTCCTCACCAAGGTCGACGCTGGGATGCACGGTGGACATGGTGGATGTGGATCAGGGTCTGGTAAATGGGGATCCGGGGCGGTAGGCCGGGAGGAGGACGACTACCGGGACGAGCGGTGCGAGCCCAGTTCTCAACCACCCTGGCGGTGGAACTTCAACCTCCTGGTACGATGTGCAGCAAGCCAGGCCGGGGGCTGTTGAACAGGCGCCAGGTCCGGAATATCGCCGGTGAGCAGTGCTTGCACAAGCGGCGCTCGTTCAGAAGCTAGCCATCGACAGCGCTAACAGCACCCCCTCGGAGTCAAAGCAATGCGGGAAAGCATTACGATTTGTGAAACTTCGGATCTCTGCACGCTCTTCGGTTTCCCCGAAGATGCGGCGTTCTCCCTCGACAACAGTCACTTTTACCTGGATGACCACCGGTATCCCGCTTTCTGCGCCGCCATGCAGCGTGCGCACCAGCGGGGCCTGGGAGGCAGTACGCAGCGGGAGATCGCTGCGGCGTTGAGCAGTGGCCAAACCCGCCCCAACGCCGGATAAGCGGCGGCGACCACCGGGACGGGCCGGACATTGATCCGCCAGTGGCGGCGCCTCGCCCTCCCGGGCCGTTCGGCCCGGTCTCTCAGATCACGGTTTGCTGGGCATCCGGGGGGCACAGGGTCGTGCTACCTCCACTGGAGGTGCAGAGATGTGCGACGCTTTCGGACTGGCTCTGGGTCGGCGCCGGGCGCCCGCGCGAGATGATGCGCCGACGCTATGACCGAGCCGACCGAAGCGATACGCCAGAAGTATGAGGCGCTTCAGGGCTTCCTGAACGAGAGCACGCGCCGGCGCTGGGCCGCCACGGAGGCTCGGGCGCTGGGCCGCGGCGGCATCGCCAAGGTGGCGCGCGCCACCGGTCTTAACCCCTCCACTATCCGGGTGGGCCTGTCAGAGCTGGACAACGCCTCCCCCAGCCCCGCGAGGGAGCCTGGCCGATCCCGGGGTGACGTGGGTGCGAAGAGCGGAAGCCGTACCGATACTTCACGGGTCAGAGCTCCCGGCGGCGGCCGCAAGCCGGTAACCGCCACGGACCCCACCCTGCTCTCCGACCTGGACGCCTTGCTCGAGCCACCGCTGTCCGAGCGAGACGCATCGCCTTTGCAGTGGACCTGCCAGAGCACCCGAGAGCTGGCGCGGGGCCTGGCCGCGAACGGGCACCGTATCAGCCAGCAGAAGGTGGCGGAGCTACTCCGTGACCTCGGCTTCAGCCTCCGCGCTCCGCACACCCGCCAGGCCGGGCCCGATTACCCCCCCTGCGACCTCCAAATCCGGCATGTTTGCGCCGGCATCCGAGGCTTTCACACCGCCGGACAGCCGGTGATCGCCATCGCTACCAGAACCGGGATCGCCGTTGGCAGCGAGAGCCTGCGGCCCGGCAACCCGGCGAACCGGACCGAGCCGGGTCCGGACTCGGGGACCGCCGTGGGGCCGGAGCAGGACCTTCCGCTGTTCGCCGGTCAATCCATGCGCCTCTGGTGGGGCACGATGGGGAAAATCGTCTATCCGGAAGCCCGGCAGCTACTTGTGGCCGCGGCGTGCGGCGGTGGCCTGCGGGCCAGGCTGCAGTGGAAGCTCGAGCTCCAGGCATTCGCCAACGCTACCGGCCTGGTGGTCCGGGTGCGCCACTTACCTCCGGGCACGCGAAAGTGGCGTGGCGTGCAGCACTACCTGTTGAGTCACAGCACGCAGGCCTGGCTGGATCGGCCGCAAGTGAGCTGCGAGGTGATGGTGAGTTTGCTCGCGCCCGCCATGCCGCCGGGGTCAACCCAGGAAACGCCGGCCCCAGTTGTTGATCCGCCGCAGCGAATCTCGCGAGCCCACACGCCGGCACACCGGGCGCTCCGCATCACACCGGACGAGTTCTTCGGCGAGTGGAACTATGACATCACGCCGTTGTGACCGAGCAAACCCGTGACTTAATTCCTGACAAGCGCGTGCGATTCACCGACTTCCCGAAAGCGAATCGCTGGCAGTTTGCATCACGGAATTGCGCAACTAATTTCCTGACAAACCCGCGATTGATAATCATTAACTCGACGCCTCTTATCCGCTTTGTTATAAGAGGTACCGGCGTCACCGGTGTTCCGCCCCGATATTGACCCGGTGCAGCAGCGCTCATCCCTCGCTTGCTTCCGACAATGACCGTGGGGCCGCTCGGGCCGTGCCGTTTCGCTCCACCGCCGGTCATCCAGGCCTGCCGCGAGCCAGCCCCGAGAAATACCGGCTTTCATCCAGGATTGCGCGGGTTGTGCCAGCAATTAGCGCTCTTTCCACCGGAAACCGATTCGCATTCCGGTATCGTTCATAGCAGGCTACTCGAAGTTTTCACGGTGCCGAACACTTCGTAAGATTTGATCGGATCACTGATCCGGGCGCTCAATTTCTCGTCTAATGTCACACTGAAGACAACGATGATCTCTGCCAATCTTCTCGAATAGGAGTTCGCAGAGATCTCGAGCACCAGATCAATAGTCCTTCGTTCCGACGCCGGTATCAACACGCTCCGAGCTGACGAACGTTGATCCGATGGGTCTTCGAGTACGGTACCTCGCGTGATCGTTGACATGAAACTAATGAAACCAAGGCAGTTAGGCGGGCTGGTCATCGTTCCATTCTCCCTGTGCGGAGCCATTCTTCTCAGCCATGCTAGTGGGGCGCAGTTCACCCGGGCTAGCGGAACCGGGCTCAAGGGGGAATACTATTCCAACAACTCACTCACCGGCAATCCGGTACTTACGCGGCAGGACAGCCGCGTAAGCTTTGCGTGGATCACCGGGTCTCCGGCCAAAGGGATCCCGGCGGACCAATTCTCCGTGCGGTGGTCCGGCCAGTTGGAGGCTCCGGTCAGCGGAACCTTTGTCTTGTCGTCGACCACCGACGACGAGATGCGGGTCTATCTCGCCGGCAAGAAGCTCATCGAATGCGCGGCCGCCGCGGGTCGGAATGGGATCGGCAGCGCGTCGGTCACGCTGGTAGCCGGTCAGCGTTACAACCTGACCGTGGAGTATGTCGAGCGGAGCGGCAACGCCACCGCGCTCCTGCAGTGGGCCTATCCCGGCGTGGCGCAGCAGCTCATCCCCACTGCCTACCTCTATCCGGCCCAGGCTCTCGATCCGTCGGCGCCTTCCGATGTGGCGCCCTCCGTAGCGCTCACCGCACCCAGCGCCGGAGCGAGCTTCACGGCGCCGGCGAGGATCAACCTGACCTCGTCCGTGAGCGACGCGGACGGATCGGTGACGAAGGTCGAGTTCTTCGCCGGTCCGCTCAAGATCGGCGAGGACACGGCGGCTCCCTATACCTTCTCCTGGGTAGGCGTGACCCCCGGAACCTACACGCTCGCCGCGAAGGCTACGGACAACTCGGGTAACAACTCCATCTCGCAGCCCGTCACCGTAACGGTGAACCCCTCGGCCGGCGGGAGCTCCGTGGTCTCCGTGCCCACGAACCTGCGCGTTGAAGGGATCTGGCAGCCCGGGGACAGGGGACCCACGGACATCCTGACCTGGGATCCGGTGCCCGGAGCGGCCAGCTACAACCTCTATCAGTACGACGTGCTGATCGCCAAAGGGGTGCCGGCCACCTCGCACCTCGTGGCGCCGCAGTTGTACTATCCGTACGTTACGTATACGGTTACCGCCGTGGACAGCAGCGGTATGGAGACCATTCCTTCCAACATCGTCCAGGCGCAAGGGGCGTACAACCCGGACTATCAGCCGCTGTACCTCAACCCCACTCCGGAGCGCCCCTACAACCTGCTGACCGTGCCGGAATGGAACTCCGGCCGGCCCCGCGTGCGGCTCACCTGGCTCACGCCCTGGCTGGGCGCCGGTATGGGGTTCACCACCACTTTCAACGTCTACCGGGACGGTCAGCGGGTGGCCACGGGGCTCTGGGGTTTGAACTACATCGACCAGAACGTGCAGCCGGGCGAGACCCATCAGTACCAGGTCACCGGCGTCAACATGCGGTGGAAGACGGTGCAGGAGAGTGCGATCTCGGCGCCGATCGCGATCACGGTGCCCGCGCAGCAGCCCCCCGCCACCAGCACTCCGGTAACGATCACCGGCGTCACCCCGAACGACGACAGCGTGGTGGTGGCGTTCGCCGCCGTGCCGGGAGCCGTGGACTACCGCTGCTACCAGCAGGGCAGCCCCACCAACCGCAAGTACAGCGGCGGGGGCCTCAAGATCGAGATGAACGGGCTGAACCCGCTGACGGGCGCCGACCTGGTGGTGGAGGCCGTGGACAAGCTGGGGCCGTTCCAGAAGCACGACGGCTTCCAGGGTCCCGGGATGATGCGCCACGACGGCAGCCTGTTGATGGAAGTGAACGGCCTGGGCGATCCCTCCAACGTGCCCAACGTGCTGGCGCGGTCCGCCGTGTTCCACGTGAACTGCCAGCCGCGCACGCTCACTGGCGCGCAGGTGTTCTTCGACAACTTCCGCGGCAGCCTGCCGTTCGAGTGGGCGCCCGCGCCGGACTCCCTGCTCCCCCATGCGAACGGTCTGGTGCGGGGCCTTCAGAACGATAAGTGGCTGCTCTACAACGTGCAGGGCGACCTGGACAATAGCCGCTTCTTCGTGCAGGGCAGCCATTTCATGGACACCTTCTACGACGGCGACCGGCCGGGCGGACAGGGCCCGCTGCACAACAACATCTCTTCGTTCTTGATGAAGCCGAAGCAAACGGCGGACATCTCGGACGGTAAGGTGCTGCACGTTACCTTCGAGGTAGATCCGCACATGGGGCCGCGGCGCTGGTGCGACGTGTTCGTGACGGCCGCCGACGATCCGATGCTCGTGCCGGGCAAGTTCCTGGACTTCAACGTGCTGCCCACCGTGAAGGGCGACATGTTCCGCTGGGAGATCACCGAGTCCGTGCATGGCGCGCAGTTGTTCAGCGGCCCGAACGGGGTGCTCAAGATGGTCAACTTGATGCCGAACCAGCAGGGCATCCAGCGGCGGACCGACTCCACGCAGACCGGATCCTGGAACGGCAGCGTCAAGGACCTGGACCTGCGGCGCCGGTACGACCTGTACCTCTCGCAGACGCAGTTCCGCATTATGGAAGGCGGGACGGTGATCAAGGAGGGTACCTTCCCCACCGGCGCCACCCTGCCGTTCACGAAGCTGTCCGTCTACTACGTGCACCAGGTTTACCACACCGGCGTGGAGCGCACAGACCTGATGATGTATTACACCAAGGAGGCTTACTGGTACAACCACCGGCCGTACCAGGATGAGCGCCACTGGGACAACATGGGGTTCGAAGTACTGTCGAGCTTCCCCAAGTAGTGTAAGGGGGCGGGAGTGGGAGGTGAGGGGCTAGTGCCGCGAATCCGTCGTTCGTAACAGGTCCCCCATTGGTTGCTTGATCTTCCCTTTGCGTCTGGAGCACACCGCGAGCTTGGGCCATCCAGGCTTCGTGTTGCTCCAGGCGCACCACCCCTGCAGGACGTCGGCGCCGGGAGTCCGCGCTCGCTGCGCTGCGTGACCAAGAACCCGGATTGCGCGCAATCGGTCGGTCTGGTTTTCTCATCCCAACGCCAAGCAGGAAGCCTGCCAGCAACAGTCCCTCCCGGTTGCGTGGTTCAGCTGCATTCGTCCGACGCGCCGGCGTCGAGCATGCACCCGATCAGCGCCTCGTTCCACCGGGAGTGAGCACCCGGAGGGCCCGGGCGACCTGCGACGGGCGGTGCATTTCCGAAGCGAAGTGCGCCGCGGGATGCAGCCGTCCGTCCTTGCTCCACCGGATGTAGTGAGAGCTCCCCGGAGAGCCGTGATAATGACCGTCGGGGGTGAAGGCGAGCCACTCCTCCTGTCCGCTCGTTCCCGGCAGGGTGAGCAGCGTCAGCAGCAGCTTGCGGGCCCCCAGGTCCCAGAACTGGATCGTGCCATCGCCGCCACCGCTCACCGCGATCGGCTGGAGCGGCAGCACCGCCAGGGAGGCGACGGAGCCCTGGGTGGTGTGCAGTGTCGTGTCGACGGCACGCTTTCCCTGGTCACCCGGCTCGAGCGCCATCGGCGCCCAGGTCACGATGCGCCCGTCGCCCGTTCCGGCAGCGAGGGTGGAGTCGATCGGGGAGAAGGCCACCGCTGCCGCAAAGCTGGTCCCGACCTCGAAGCTGCTCCGTAGTTTACCGGCGTGCGCCTCAAAGAGCTGCACCGCCGCGCCCTCCGCGGCGGCCAGCAACCGGCTGTCCGGGGAAAACGCCACCCGGCCGCCGGGGCGGCGCCACTTCACGGCCGCAGCTCCAAATGGCGCCTGCGCGTCCCAGACGCGGAGCCCATCGGCGGCGATCAACCTGCCATCCGGGGAGACGGCGACCGCCTGAGCGGCGCCGGAGAGGCCCCCGGCGCCGTGCTCGTCGTGGCTGCCCAGAAGTGCCCCGGAAAGCGGGTTCCAGAGGGTGACGTTGTAGTAGCCGTAGGTCCCTCCCGCCGCGGCGAGCTGCCCGCCGTCCGGGGAGAAGGCGAGAGAAGTAACGCCGAAGTGGCGGCTCACGGTGAGCGTGCGCAGGATCTTGCCACTCGCAGTGCTGCGAACGTGGATAGAGGGGTCGAACCAGCCCGCGGTGGCGAGGAGCTCTCCGTCGGGAGACAGGGCGACGCCCCGCACGTCGCTCTCATGCCCCGTGAGCGTCTGGGCCAGGCTCGCGGTCTGCAGATCCCAGAGGCGCGCCGTCTTGTCCGTGCTTCCGCTTGCCAGTCGCGTGCCGCTTCGTGACACCGACAGGGCGACTACGCCCGCGTTCCGGCCCGCCAGGATGTGGTGCAACTGCCGCTTCCGCGGATCCCACAGCTCTGCGTTCGAACTGCCCCATGCGGCGAGGGTCTTTCCGTCCCGGGAGAAAGTCACGCCCCTGGCGCCGCTGGTGGGAAGCCGTCCCCTCGTCGTCCGGCTGGGTACGTCCCACAGTAGGACCGTAGCACCGGTAACCGCCAGCGTCTTTCCGTCCGGGCTGAATGCCAGGGAAGTGAGCCGCTCGTCGTTGACGCGTAGGGTGTGGAGCTCCTGCCCCGACCGCATCTCCCACAGCTTTACCCGGTCGGGGGAGCTCTGGACGTTCCCGACCGCTGCCGTTAGCCGGCTGCTGTCCGGTGAAAACGCGATGGACTGCACCCAACCTTCCCCGCCGTTGAGGGAGCGGATCCGCCGCCCATCAGCGGTGCTCCATACGTGGACCTTGCCGAGCGTCCTGGCGCCCTCCATGTCGAAGTCCGCGGAGGCGATCCACTTCCCATCCACCGAAAAGGCGACGGCGGCCACGCCATCTCGATGCTCCGCAAACTCTCTGACGGCCGTGCCGGTGCGGACTTCCCACAGCGTAAGACGGCCCGCCATGTGGGTTCGGACGTCACTTCCGACGACGAGCCACCGTCCATCGGGTGAGAAGGCCAGCGACTCCACTTCTTCTCCGCCGCGTGTCGTCAGCGTGCGCAGCGGGAGGTAGGTGCGAGCATCCCAGAGGACGACGCTCCCGTCCGCGTCCGCACTGGCGAGCACCTTCCCATCCGGAGAGAAAGAGAAGGCCAGCACCGGTGCCCGATGGCGGTGCAACGTTCGCCAGAGCAGCCCCGTCGCGGGCTCCCAGACCTTAATCGTGTGGTCGCCCCCTGCGGTGACGAAGCGGGCTCCGTCGCGCGAGAAAGCCCCGGAGGTGATCGCGCCGGAGTGGCCCAGTTGCAAGACAAGCTCCGGATGCGCACGAGCCGGCGCTTCCGGCTGGGCGAGCACCGCCGCCCCCCGGAAGGCAATGGAGTACCCACATCCTGCCATCAGAAGACACGCAGCCAGTCGTCGCCAACGGTGAGTCATTGCTTCAGCTCCCCGGGCCTATGACGCAGGCCGCTCGGGCAGAGTTACACGGCGCCTCGCATCGGCTGCACGAGGCGGTTGCGGTCTGGCTCGCCCGCGGCAGCGCCCCGCGAGGCCGTCGGGGACACATCACCCCGCAGAACGTCTAAGCAAGCGGTTGCCACGGGGTCCCGGAGTCATCCGAGCAGCACCTGCCGCAGACGGCGGTTGTCGGCGGCAAACCCGGCAGGCCGTGAACGACCTGCCTATCCGACCGAACGCCCCGCAGGGGCCGCATGACCCAGCGTGCTCGGAATGCGGGTGTGGTACTAGCTGGAACCCGCTTCGAGCCAGCGTGCGGCGAGCGCCTCCCCGCCTTCCCCCAACTGCGGCGGGGCTTCCAGGGGCGTCTCACCACGGAGGAGCGGGTTCGCCAC
>JAJFMS010000095.1 GCA_020696885.1 Armatimonadota bacterium
GGTGCGCGTGCCGTTTGCTTGGCTCCACGAACTGCAGGTGCATCGGCCGGACGGTGGCCTCCCACTGCTCCATCACGCTGGCCGGGGTGCGGCCCCGTTCGTCGATGTCGCGCCGCAGCCGGCGGATGAAGCGGAGGTCCGGGTCCGTGTCCACGAACAGGCGGAGATCCAGCAGTTCCCGGAGCGGCTCGCACGCGAGGACCAGGATCCCTTCCACCACCACGCACGGCCGGGGCTCGACGCGGCGGGTCTCCGGGCGGCGGATGTGATGCACGAAGTCGTAGCAAGGGCTTTCGACCGGCTCGCCGCGCCGGAGGGCGTCCGCGTGGGCCGCAAGCAGCTCCTCTTCGATGGAGTCCGGGTGGTCGTAGTTCCTCGCCACGCGGGTCTCGGACGGGAGGTGGCTGCCGTCCCGGTAGTAGGCGTCCTGTTCCAGCAGCGCGACCCGCTCCGGGCCGAGCGTCTCGACGATGCGCCGAACGACCGTCGTCTTACCAGACCCGGACCCGCCAGCGATGCCCACCAGGAGCGGCTTCATCAGGACGCTCCTCCGTCTCGAACAGCCGCGCTGTTTTCAGCAAGGTCCAGCTCAACGGGGGTGAGCCCACCCGGGCACAGCGTGATCCCCGCTTCCCGGAGCTCGGCGAGGATCACGTCGACCACCTCGCCCGCGCCGACCGGACGACCGGCTAGACCGGAGAGCGTGGCCAGCGCGCCCGGCTCTCCGAACAGCCGCTCCCACGCCTCGGGCTCCGCGTCCAGCAGGATGCTCCCGTGCTGGAGCAGCGCCCCGTGGCGGCGGACCTGGGCGCTGCCGACTAGTTTTCCCGCCGGGGTAACCGCATCGCACTCGGCGGCCAGTGCGAAGCAGTTGGCGGTGCGGTTGGAGCGCGCGTCGCAGCCGCCTGCTCCAGAGGAGAGCGCGCTTTCGAGATCCGGCGGCACCAGCCGCCGCAGGGCTGCATTGAGGTGCCGCGTGAGCACGGCGTAGCTGGTCCGCACGCCCGCGCCGCCGACGACCGACGGCGGCAGCACCACGCTGTAGGTCACCTCGTGTTGGTGGAGAACCCCGCGGCCGCCGGTAGCGCGGCGCACAAGGGAGAACCCCCGCTCGGCGGCGTAGGCCAGGTCCACGTCCTCGGGCCGCTGGAAGTGGCCGAGAGAGACGCTGGGCGGCGACCAGCCGTAGAACCGCAGCGTTGGGGGAGCGTCCTCGCGGGCGGCGGCGTCCAGCAGCGCCTCATCCACGGCCATATTCCAGGCCGCGGTTCCCCGCTCGAACGGGAGGAGCCGCCACTGGACGCCGGTCAGCCGGTCGTGCAGGGCGGCTGCGGCGGGATCAGTGGCTGCCGGCGGACGCTTCATAGGCGCTCGCGTCCATCAGAGCGTCGAGCTCCGCGGGCTCCGCGATCCGGATCGCGAGCATCCAGCCGGCGCCGTACGGGTCGCTGTTCACCAGCTCCGGGGAGTCGAGCAGCGGCTGGTTCACTTCCAGCACCTCGCCGGAGATCGGCGCGTAAAGGTCGGAGACCGCCTTGACGGACTCGATGGAGCCGAACGCCGCGCCGCTGCGGAAGGTGCGTCCTACTGCCGGCAGGTCCAGGTAGACGACGTCACCCAGCTCGTGCTGCGCATGGTCCGTAATGCCGATCGTCGCGCGATCGCCATCGACACGGACCCATTCGTGCGTAGAAGCGTAGCGGAGATCATCGGGAAGCTGCATAGGGTGGTTCAGTCCTGTCCGAGGTAGGCCTTCCGGACCTCGGGGTTGTCCAGCAGGGCAGCCCCCGTATCCGCAAGGACAACGGTTCCGGTCTCGAGCACATAGCCGTGCTGGGCGGCGCGGAGCGCCATCCGGGCATTTTGCTCCACGAGAAGTATAGTCGTTCCGCGCTCGTTGATCTCGCGGATGATCCGGAAGATCTCCAGCACCATGAACGGCGCGAGGCCGAGCGAAGGCTCGTCCAGCAGCAGCACCCGCGGCCGGCCCATCAACGCGCGGCCCATCGCCAGCATCTGCTGCTCGCCGCCGGAAAGGGTCCCGGCGGACTGGCTGAAGCGCTCTTTCAGGCGCGGGAAGGTGGTGAGGACGGACTCGAGGTCGTCCTTCACCCCCGCGTCCCTCCGGGTGTAGGCGCCCATCTCCAGGTTCTCGCGGACCGACAAGTTCGCAAAGACCCGGCGACCTTCCGGCACCTGGCACAGCCCCAGCCGCATGATCTGGTCCGGGCGCAGCCGCGTGATGTCCTTGCCTTCGAACCGCACACCGCCCTGGCGGGGCCGCTGCAGCCCGGAAACGGTCCGCAGCGTGGTGCTCTTGCCTGCGCCGTTCGCGCCGATGAGCGTCGCCACCTCTCCCGCCTCTACGGAGAGCGAGACGCCCTTAACGGCATGAATCGCCCCGTAGTAAACGTGCAGGTCATCGATTTCGAGAAGTGCCATACAGTTAATGCGTAATTCGTAATGCGTAAAAGGGAGACGCGGGATGCGAAAGGGAATGCGGGATGCGTAGAGGGGCTATGCTGGGCCATTACGTATTACGCATCACGCATTACGTATCCCGCATTACTCCAGTGGCTCCCCGAGATACGCCTCGATCACCTTCGGGTTGCTCCGGATCTCCGCCGGCAAGCCTTCCGCGATGACCTCGCCGTAGTCCAGCACGTAGATCCGCTCGCAGATTCCCATCACCACCTGCATGTCGTGCTCGATTAGAAGCACCGCGACCTTGAACTCGCTGCGCACCCGCTCGATGAGGTGCATGAGCTCCTCTTTCTCTTGCGGGTTCATGCCGGCGGCGGGCTCGTCGAGCAGCAGCACCTTCGGCTGGGTGGCGAGGGCGCGGGCGATCTCCAGCCGTCGCTGCTCTCCGTACGGGAGGCTGGTCGACCGCCAATTCGCGTGGTCTTCCAGCCCGAACAGCTCCAGCAGCCGCATGGAGCGCTCGTGGATCTCCCGCTCCTCCCGGTAGTGGCGGCCGGTGCGGAGCAGGGCGTCCATCAGGGTGCTGCGGGTGCGGACGTGGCAGGCGATCCGCACGTTTTCCAGGACGGAGAGATCCGGGAAGAGGCGAATGTTCTGGAAGGTGCGGGAGATGCCGGCGGCAGCGATCCGGCATGCGTTGAGACCCGCAAGTGAGCGTCCCTGGAGCCGGACCTGTCCGGACGTGGGTTGGTAGACCCCGGTGACCAGGTTGAACACGGTGGTCTTCCCAGCGCCGTTCGGGCCGATCAGGCCGATCAGGCCCCCTTCCGGGACCCGCAGCGAGGCCTCGCTCACGGCCTTGAGGCCGCCGAAGAGCTTGGTGCAGCGATCCAGTTCGAGAAGGGACACGTTGCTTACGCCTCCACATGCGCTTGCCTGCGGTACACTCATCGCTCGGTCAGGAACTCATCCAGCACGCGTCCGTCCACGTCCGGAAGCTGCAGGCCCAGGAGACGCGCGATCGTGGGTGCGATGTCCACGTTGCGCACCCGCGGCACGCGGCTGCCCTTCCGGATCCCGGCGCCAGCGGCGATGCAGAGGGCGTCGACCTTCGGGTTGGTGTGCAGATAGCCGTGGGAGCCGACCGGGCGCAGGAGCGGAGCGATCTCCGGCGCGGCGGTCTCGGTCGAGAAGTTGTAGCCGTCTTTGGCGGAAAGCACCAGGTCCGGCGCCTGCGGGTCTCGCCCCGGCACCGGCAGCCCCAGCGGCGGGTACCGCTCCGGGGTGACCACCGGCTCCGTGCCTTCCAGGCCTTCCAGCGCGCTGCGGACCCGGGAGACCAGGTCCGGCTGGCTCTTCGCCTTCGGCACGTAGACGAATGCCGAGCCGCCCTCGGAGATGATCTGCGCGTCGTACTCCACGCTGCCGTTGGCTCCGGCGCGGGACAGCCCGCGATCCCGGAGCCGCACGTACGGCTTGATCGTCTTGGTAACCTGCACGAAGCCATGGTCCGCCGTCACGAAGATGGAGGTGCTGCGGGAGAGCCCCGCGGCCCGGACCGCTTCCACGATCTCGCCGATCTGGCGGTCCGCCAACGCCAGCGCCGTGAATGCCTCCGTGCTCTGCGGGCCGTGCGCGTGCTGCTGTCCGTCCGTATTCAGCAGGTGGAACAGGAGGAGGTTCGGCTTCTCGCGCTTGATCAGGTGGACCGCCGCCTGGGTCCACGTGTTATCCCGACCCACGGCGCCCTGGCCTCGGAACGCGGCATCTTCCGGCGCGGAGAGGACGCCCTGCTCCACCAGGCTCTTGATCAGCCGGGGCGTGCTGTACTTGATCGCATCGGGATGATCCGGGAACGAGAAGTCCAGCGTCTTCGCCTCTCGCGTCACCGGCCAGTTGATCTCGGCGGTCTTCAGCCCAGCCCGGTGGGCCACGTCGTACACCGTGGTCGCCCGGCACAGCTCTTCCTTGCTGCGCCGCGGGTTGATGGTGAGGAACCCGGCCGTGTTCGGCTCGATCCGGCCGTTAGCCAGCACCCCATGCTTGGCGGGGGTAACGCCGGTTACCAGGGTGGTGTGGTCCGGCCAGGTGACGGAAGGCGTGATCACCGTCATCGCGTCGGCCCGCGCGCCCTCTCTGGCGATCCGGCGGAGGTTCGGCAGCGGGATGCGCGCATCGTCCAGGTTATAGGCGGCGAACCCGTCGATGGTGATCAGGATGACGTGCTGATCCTTCCGCGCCGTCGACCGTTGCGCGTCGGCGGCACCGGCCGCGGCGAGGGCAAGCCCGGTGGCCGCGGTGGCCAGGAGGCGGGGGAGGGGACGAAGCGCATGGTTCATGGTCGTTAAACTTTAGTGAGCGGCTGGCCGATGTCACGGCGGCGCTTGCTGAATAGTCCGCTCAGCGACAGCTCGCGGGCGCCGAGGAGTCCCTGCGGCCGGGTGAGCATCAGCACGACCAGCAGCAGCGCGTAGACGAACTGCCGGAACAGGTCGGCGGAGAAGTTCTTGGCGAGGTCCGGCGGCAGCACCTTTTTGATCTCGCCGACCGCAATGCGGAGCACGTCCGGGGCCGCTCCCAGGATCGCCCCGCCGAGCACGGCGCCGGTGATGCTGCCCATGCCGCCCAGCACCACCATCGTCACGATCTCGATGGACCGCAGGAAGCCGAACGACTCGGGCTGCAGGTAGATCTCGTAGTGCGCGTAGAGCGCCCCCGCTACGCCGGCAAAGAACGCGCTCATTACAAAGGCGGTCACCTTCACGCGGGTGCTGTCCACGCCCATCGCCTCCGCGGCGATCTCGTCCTCGCGTATGGAAAAGAAGGCGAGCCCGTGGGTAGAGCGCAGCAGGTTGCGGGAGAAGAGGATCAGGACCGCGGCAGTGGCGTAGACCCAGAAGAAGGTGGTGAGCTGCGGGATGGTGATGCGGCCGTGCGGCGAGGCGTAGCCGCTGAAGCCCGCCGCGCCCCCCACAGCCTGGATGTTGAGGATGGCGACGCGGATGATCTCCCCGAAGCCAAGCGTAACGATCGCCAGGTAATCTCCGCGCAGCCGCAACGACGGCAGGCCGACTAACAGGCCGGCCAACGCGGCCACCCCGCCTCCCACCAGCATCGAAGCAATCAGCGCTCCTTGTTGGATCATCGGGCCGGCGGTATCCAGGCGCGGATAGAAGCGATACTGCCCGTACACGGAGAGGGCCGCCGCCGCGTAAGCGCCCAGCGCCATGAATCCGGCATGCCCGATGGAGAACTGGCCGGTCACCCCGTTCACCAGGTTCAGGCTGACGGAGAGGATCACGGAGATCCCCACCAGCATTACGATGCGGAAGTGGTACGGGCTGAAGTTGCGCCGGTCGCCCAGGTAGTTCCCCAGGAAGTACAGCGCCAGCAGAATTCCGGCGGCCAGCGCCAGCTTACCGAACCAGGAGCGGAAAAGGCTCATCTCAGACCTTCTCCACCACGGCACGGCCCATGATCCCCGCCGGGCGGAAGATCAGGATCAAAATCAAGAGGATGAACGCGATCGCGTCGCGCCAGGTGGTGATCTTCGGATTTGCCGCCACGAACGTCTCCGCGATGCCCATCACGAGCCCGCCGACCATCGCGCCCGGGATGCTGCCGATACCGCCCAGAACGGCGGCTACGAACGCCTTGAGCCCGGGGAGCACCCCGACCAGCGGCGCGATCCGCACATTGGTGAGCGCGGAAACGATGAACCCGGCCGCGCCGGCCAGCGCGGACCCCAACGCGAAGGTGAAGGCGATCACCATGTTCGGGTTCACGCCCATCAGCGCCGCGGCCTCGCGGTCCCACGCCACGGCGCGCATCGCCTTGCCGATCCGCGTGCCCACCACCACGTACCAGAGCACCGACATCAGGATGACGGAGGCCAGCAGGATCCAGAGGTAGCTCGCACTGATCGTCACCCCGGCGAGCTGAATCACCTGGCTGTTCTGCTCGCCCGCGGGCGGAGCCCAGAGCCGGGGGAAGAACTGCGGGTTGGCGCCCCAGATCATCTGTGCGCCGGCTTCGATGAACAGGGAGATGCCGATAGCGGTGATGAGCGCGGTGATCCGCGGGGCCGACCGGAGGGGGCGATAGGCCAGGCGTTCTATGAGCACCCCGATTAGCGCGCAGATCGCCGTGGTCAGGAAGAACACCACCGCAAACCCGAACGGAGTGGAGGTGAACTCGAATCCGAATTGCCGGGCCAGGGTGAGCCCCACGTAGGCGCCCACCATGTAGACGTCGCCGTGGGCGAAATTGATCAGGCGGAGCACGCCGTAGACCATCGTATAGCCCACCGCGATGAGCGCGTAAACCGCGCCCACCTGGAGGCCGATGATCAGGTTCTGAAGGATCGATTGCATCAGGTCGGTGGCCCTGGGGCCGCTGCGGTCCAGCGGATACGAAGGCTGAACGTCAAGCGGCAGGCTCGGATCTGGCGACGGTGGCTCGTGCCTACCCCGTCACGTGCCGCCGTTCGAGCCGCGGGTCACGAAACCCTATCGGTCCAGGACGGTTCAACGACAAAACGGGGCGGGACCGCCGTGCGATCCCGCCCCGGAAGTCCTACGGTTGCACCGTTTCGACGTACTTGTAGCCCTTCCCTTTGATCGTTAGGACTACTGCGGGCTTTTTCGCATCCCGGTTTGCATCCAGGGTGATCATTCCGGTAACGCCGGGATGGTCCTTGGTCTGCGCGATCGCCTGCGCCAGGGCGGGGCCGTCGGTGGTGCCGGCCTTGGTGATGGCGGCGGCCAGGATCTTGGCGGTGTCGTAGCCGAGAGCGGCCATCGCGTCCGGGGTCTTGCCGCCGTACTTGGCCTGGAACTTCTTGATGAACTCCGTAACCGCCGGCTCCTTGCTCTCGGAGGAGTAGTGGTTGCTGAAGTAGGAGCCTTCCAGCGCATCGCCGGCGGCCTCGAACAGCTTCGGGGAATCCCAGCCGTCGCCGCCGAGGAACGGCACCTTGATGCCCATGTCGCGGGCCTGGCCGGCGATGGTCCCGACTTCGTTGTAGTAGCCCGGCACGAAGATCACGTCCGGCTTGGCGGCCTTGATGGTGCCGAGCTGGGCATTGAAGTTGATGTCGCCGCCCGAGTAGGAGGCCTCGGCCACGATCCGGCCGCCGTCGGTGGTGAAGGTGGACTTGAACGACTTCGCGAGGCCGGTGCTGTAGTCGGACTTCACGTCGGTGAGGATCGCCGCGGTCTTCGCCTTCAGGGTGGTGGCGGCGAACTTGGCCATCACGCTGCCCTGGAACGGGTCGATAAAGCAGATCCGCGAGATGTAGTCGCCGACCTGCGTCACCTGCTCGTTGGTGGAGGAAGGAGAGATCATCGGGATCTTCTCCTTGTCGCAGATCGGGGCCGCGGCCAGGCTGTTGGAGCTGGCGACCTCGCCGAGCACCGCCACCACCTGGTCCTGCGTCACCAGCTTGGTCACTACCGAGGCTGCCTGGTCCGGCTTGCCCTGGTCGTCCTCGGTATGAATCTCAAACGGCTTGCCGAGAGGCGGCGACTGGTTGATCTCGTCGACGGCCAGGTCGATCCCTTCCTTGGTGGAGGTCCCGAACGTCGCGGTGTTCCCGGTGAGGTCGCCGTAGTAACCGACCGGGATGGCGCCGGCGGACGAGCCGCCGCCACCGCCGCTGGTGCTGCCAGCGCCGCCGCTGCCTCCGCTACCCGGACATCCGGCCAGCGCGAAGACGGTCGCGGCGATACCCAGGGGGAGCAAAAGCTTACGCATTGGCTATCTTTCTCCGGAAACGGGAAGGTCGAGGATTGCGGCTGCCGCGCGAATGTGAGCGGGAGTGGTCCCGCAGCAGCCGGCTACTAGGCGGACACCTACGTCCAGGAACTGTATC
The DNA here is from genome assembly GCA_020696885.1 of Armatimonadota bacterium. The sequence continues at coordinate 8,297 of JAJFMS010000095.1, forward strand.
GCG
>JAJFMS010000096.1 GCA_020696885.1 Armatimonadota bacterium
GGAAGTGCGCCCATACGCGGTTCACCAGCATCCGGGAGACGAAGCGGTTGGTGGGGCTCGCCATCCAGTTCGCCAGGAGCTGGCGACGGTCGCCGTCCCCGGCGAACTCAGCCGGGTCGCCTTCGAGCGGATGCGGAGGGACCGTGAGACCGGTGCGCGGGTGCTTCACCTCGCCGCCGGCGCCGGAGGTCAGGAGCACGGAGTGGGGGCCGTCGGCTTTGGTCTTGAGCCCGCTGAAGAAGCCGACCATGCCGTAGTAATCGTCCTGGCTCCACTTCTCGAACGGGTGGTGGTGGCACTGGGCGCACTCGATCCGCACCCCCAGGAACACCTGGCTCAGGCTGCTGGCCGCTTCTTCCGGCTTGCTGAGGGCGCGGAACAGGTTGACCGGCCCGTTCTCCGCGGAGCTGCCGCTGGCAGACACGATCTCCCGCACGAACCGGTCGTACGACATGTTGGAGGCGACCGCCTCGCGGATCCAGCGATAGAACGCGTGGGAGCCCTTCGCCCCGAGCGCGTCCTTGTTCACGCGGAGCAGGTCCGCCCACTTCAGAGCCCACAGATCGGCGTATTCCGGTCGCTCCAGGAGGCGGTCCACCAGCCGAGCCCGGGCGCCGGTAGTGCTCGACGTCTTCTTACGCTCCGCGTCGCAGTCGGCGAGGAAGGCACGCGCTTCTTCGGGAGTGGGAAGCGCCCCGACGAGGTCCAGGGAGGCTCGGCGGAGGAAGGCACTGTCGCTGGCGGGCTCGGAGGGCTGGATGCGCAGCTTGGAGAGGCGGCTCCAGACCAAGCGGTCGATGTAGCCGGACGCCGGGGGCAGCGCGAGCGGGGCGCCGTCCCGCGGGCCGAGGATCCGGCTCACGGCCCCCTGCCCCTGGTAGGCCGCCATCACGGCGGCGGCTCCGGGGATGGCAAGGCTGCGCGCCAGGCCAGCGTCATCGACCGCAAGGATCGCGGGGTTGTTGGAGGTGTACTTCGTCTCGCGGGTCACGTCCCGGGTGGAGCCGTCCGCGTAACGGGCGGTCACCAGCAGCCGCTGCGCGCCCTTCAGGCCGATCGACTGTTCCCCCGGCGAGACCTGAATGCCGGTCAGCGCCGGCTCGGAAGGCCGCTGGTACGGGCTGCCCGCGGCGATCCAGCGGGCGATGGTGCGATACTCCCGGCTGTTCTCGGAGAGCCGCGCGCCGCCGCCGTGCGGGATGGCGGAGGTCGCCTTGAGCAGGAACAGGCTGCGCGCCGGGTCGACCCTCGCCACGCGTCGGCCGGCTGAGGCCCGCACGATGGTGTCGTAGTCGAACTGGGGATCGAAGCCGAAGAGGGAGAGCCGGAATCCGTGCTGGCCTTCAGCCTTCCCGTGGCAGGTGCCGCTGTTGCAGCCGGCCTTGGAGAGCAGCGGGTGTACGTCTAGCGTAAAGCTGGGGGCGCCCGCGCCGCGGGTGTCCACGGTAACCGGCACGTCCTTCACCACACTGCCCAGGCGCACCCGGAGCCGGGTGGAGCCGTCCCCTAAGGGAGTGACGAGGCCATCCGCGGAGACCCGGGCAACCCGCTGGTCCAACACCGCGTAGCGGGCGACCTCGGTCCGCTCCACCGCGCGGCCGTCAGCCAGCGATTCCGAGACGACTACCTGTTGGTCGGTATCCAGGCTCGTCAGCCGGAAGCTGGCCGGGGTGACCGCGAGGCGTGGCGCGGGGCCGGGCTTTCCGGGAGGGGAAGCCGCTAGAGCAGGCGCGGTCAGGAAGACCGCCAGAACCATCACCGCACTGTGCCACTGTCGCATTGTTAATTGCGACAACCCGGGCGGGCGGCGGTTGCAACCATTCGGACGCTAATGGCTGAGACCATGCAATACGGGCTCCGGTTACCCGGAGCCCGCAGCGCTGACTAACACCGCCTGACGCCTAGGTCAAGCGACCACGATTCCGCGTGGCGCTGAAGAGCACTCGCAGCACGAGCACGAAGAGGATCGCGCCGATGATCGCGGGGATCACCTGGATGCCGCCGAGGGTCGGGCCGAAGTGGAACAGCGCACCGCCGATCCAGGCACCGACCAGGCCGACGAGGATCGAACCGATCCAGCCGCCCGGCACGTTCACGCCGCCGATCAACTCGCCCAGGGCGCCGACGATCGCGGCCACTACTAACAATACAATCAAACCGATCAGGTCCATATCCCCTCCGGTCTTGGTCTTTTATTCAGGAACCGGGCTTCTTCCCGGCTCGCTGAGCTTTACCCGGCGCAGTGAAGGAAGTAAACAAACCGGGGGCGAGGGGTAGGGGGGTATGGGAGAGGGGGGGTATGGGAGAGTGGGGGGATGGGAGAGTGGGGGTGCGAGGGCCTGACAAGAAGCGAGTCGTTGCGCGGTTCGCTTCCGTGTGTAGCGCGTCTGTAAAGGAAGCGAGATTGCGAGGGCGCGCCTTTTGCGCCCGTGGCAATCCCAACCGATACGGATTCTGCTCCCCGCCGAAGCACGCAAGCGGGGTACGGCTCACCCATCGGGATTGCCACAGCGCCACGGGAGCACGGCGAAGAATCAACAGGGCGATGGGCGCTTCGCAATGACCACGAAGTGCGGAAGCACGGCGAAAGTCCAAAGGTCGGGAGGCGCTTCGCGCTGCCGGGTAAAGACAGCCGCGATCGTCCATTCCCCCACACACCCACCCATACCCCCACATACACCTCGCCCCGGATCCTTAAAAAGCTTTTAGGCGCCTCTCGGGACGGTGCACCGTAAACTCTACGAAGAGTTGATTGCCGGCCGGTGGGCCGGTGCGGGAAGAACCCCGGGGGAGCGATCGATGTTAGCCGGAGTGGAGCGCCTGCTGGACCTGACCGGACCGCGCGAGTGCGGGCTTACCGGGGCCTCGCTGGAGGAAGCGCACGAGGCGGTGCACGGCGGAGACGTCGCGCGGCTGTCCGGCACGGACGGCCACTTCGCCTCCGTCTCGCGAGACGGGCAGACGGTGCGCCTGGCCCGCACCATCGGGCTGCCGCTGCGCTATTTCGTGGCGAAGATGTTCCACGGGCCGTTCCTGGTGGTCTCGGACCGGATCGACCGCCTTTACGACTGGTGCTGCACCCAGAAGATCGGCTGGCAGTTCGACCCGCTCTACACCCGGATGGTGCCGGCGCACTACCTGATGGAGATCGACCAGATCGGGTGCCCGGACCCGAACCCGCGCTATCACCGGTTCTTCCACCCCGAGGTCGCCACCGGCGGCACGGACCTGGACGAGCTGGGCGGTACCTACGTCCGCGCCGCCTATACGGCCACGAAGGCCTGGCTGTCTCGCGTGCCGGAAGGGCAGCCGGTGGCGCTGTCGTTCAGCGGCGGGGTGGACAGCGGGTCGGTCTTCCTGCTGGCCCGGCAGGCGCTGCAGGACCTCGGCCGCGATCCGGGCGTGCTCCGGGCGTTCACGCTGGACCTCGGGGGCGGTGAGGACGCCGCCCAGGCGGAGCGGTGGGTAAACGAGCTGGGCCTGCGGGACCAGTGGGAGCTGGTCTCCCTTCCCGGCCAGCGCCCGGACCTGGAAGGCGCCATCGCCGCCATCGAGGACTACCATCCGTTGGACGTGGAGTGCGCCGCGGCGAGCATGCTCCTGCTCCGCGCCATCCGGGAGCGTCATCCGGAGCTGCGCTACCTCCTGGACGGCGACGGGGGGGACGAGAACCTGAAGGCCTACCCGCTCGAAGACTCGGACCTCACGATCTCCAGCGTGCTTCGAAACCCGCTGCTCTACCAGGAAGGCTGGGGCATCGAGGCGATCAAGCACAGCCTCACCTATTCCGGCGGCCTTTCCCGCGCCTACGTGCGCACCTACGCCCCGGCGCAGCAGTACGACTTCTCGGCGTTCAGCCCCTATACGTGCCGCTCCGCCATCGCCGCGTCGCTCCGCATCCCGTTCGAGACGCTGCTGGCGGGTCGGGCGGAGCGCCTGGGCACGCTCAAGGGGGACGTGGTCCGCGCCGGAGTGGAAGCGGTCACCGGCGTCTCGATGCCGGTGTTCCCCAAGCGCCGCTTCCAGGATGGCGCCGGTGGGGACGACACCTACCGGAAGTGGCGAGTGAGCAAAGCCTGGTGCCGGCAGGTCTTCCTGCGGCAGTGGGAGGACCGCCTCCGCACCGCCTGGGACCCGGAAGCCGAGCGGCTCTCCGGCAACGTGGCGCCGCCATCGCTCCAGAGGTGAGCACGGGGCGCCCGGAGACGGATCCCGATCCGGCCGGCAGCTATCTGAGCGCACTCAGTCCGCGGGAGAGGGACGCCTGGATCCTCTCCCGGCGCTCGCCGCGGAACCGCCTGGATCCTTCCGTCCCGTACGCCTTCGTGACGGAGCAGGAAGCCGGCCCCGCCGGTACGCCGGTCGAGGCGGTGACGGTGTTCCTCACCAACCGCGAGTGCCCGTTCCGGTGCCTCATGTGCGACCTCTGGCAGAACACGCTGGAGGAGACGGTCCCGGACGGCGCCATCGCCGCGCAGCTCCGCCACGTACTGGAGCAGCTCCCGCCTCCCGGCCCGATTCCGCGTCACCTGAAGCTGTACAACGCCGGGAGCTTCTTCGACCCGCGCGCCATCCCGCCCGCCGAGTATCCGGAGCTCGCCCGCCTCGCGGCGCCGTTCGAACGGGTGATCGTGGAGTGCCACCCCGCGTTCGTGGGCGAGCGTCTCGCGGAGTTTCGGAGGCTGCTGGGAGGTTCGGGGGCGGAAGACCCCCCCTGGCCCCCCCTTGTAAAGGGGGGGAGCCCATCGACTTACGTCGCCCACAGTGTTAGCAGCACCCCTCCCCCCCTTACCAAGGGGGGGCCAGGGGGGGTCCTACCCGCCCCCAAACCTCCACAACTCGAAGTAGCGATGGGCCTGGAGACGGCCCACCCGGAGATCCTGGCGCGGCTCAACAAACGGATGACCCTGGAGCAGTTCCGCGGCGCGGCTGACCGGCTGCGAGGCCAGGAAATCGCGCTCCGGGTGTTCATCCTCGTGCGCCCGCCGTGGCGTTCGGACGCGGAGGGCCTGGAGTGGGCGAAGCGCTCCCTGGACTTCGCCTTCGACTGCGGCGCCGGGGTCTGCGCGCTGATCCCCACCCGGGCCGGCAACGGCGCGATGGAAGCGCTGGCCGCCGCGGGCGAGTGGGAACCACCCACACTGCGCTCGCTGGAGGCTGCGCTGGACTACGGCCTGGAGTTGCGCGCGGGACGGGTGTTCGCGGACCTCTGGGACATCCAGCGCTTCGCCGGCTGCCCGAGCTGCGCCGCGGCCCGAATCGCCCGGCTGGAGCGGATCAACCGCAGCCAGAGCACAGAGCCGCAGGTGGGCTGCAGCCGGTGTGGGTAGGCCGTCTCCCACGCCTAATGGATCATGTCCAGCGGGGCCATCAGGCGATGCTCCACGCACTCTTCGATCACCACCTGGGGCTTCTCGGTTTCAATCAGCTCTTTGTTCAGGTGATGGCTCCACTCGAAAACCGCGCGGCCGAAATGCTCCCCGAGGAACGGGGCTAGGGCTCCGCTGAAGGAGTCGCAGAAGACCACCGCGCGGGGGATGGCGCCGGCGGGCCGTACGGTGGCGGCGCGAGTGTTGAATGCGATCTCCACGCCCGGACCCTTGGCGCGCGGGGTCTCGCTGACGATCCGCACCTGGCTCGGCGGCGAGGCGTTGAGCGTGAGCGCGTCTTCCCGGTATTCGTCCTGGAGCACCAGAAAGCGAGCGAGGTCGCCGCCTGGCTGGTCTTCGTGGGCCACCTGGTAACGGTCTCGGGGGTTGGGCCGCACGCCCGGAAACCACTCCGCCAGCTTGCCGGCGATCACCCCTTCGGCAACCGCGGCGCCGAGGTCGTTCCAGTGGGAGTCGGTCTGGTGGTAGAGGCGGCCGGTACTCTTGGCGGCCAGCAGCGCCGGGCGGACGTCCAGCATCGGCACGTGGGAGTGCGCCTTCATATAGGCCAGGAGTTGATCCTGCCGGGAGACGGTGCTGGCCGGGCGCAGGGCGTCCGGCATGTACTCCGGATAGATGTGGTGCTTGTTCGGCGCCACGAAGAAGACGTACCGGCAGCCGCGGGCGGCGAGCCAGTCGTGCCGCTCCTCCAGCATCTTCCGCCAGTGCTCCAGCTCCGCGTTCGTGAACGGGCGCGTGCCGCGGTAGTCTTCCACGCAGCCTTCGTTGGCGAGGTAGAGCCAGCGGTCCTTGCCCAGCACCACCCGGCTGCTGGAGGAGGTGCCGAAGGCCTGGACCTTCAGCTTGCTGTGCCAGTGCATCAGCACGTCCCGGAAGGCGAAGTGCTGGGCGAACCAGTCGCGCAGCTCCTTACGCGGCGGCGCGCCCGGCCCGAAGATCGCAGCCAGGCCCGGCTGCCGGGGCGTGCCGTCCTCCGGGTTCGACGAGGTGGACACGGCGGTGCCCACGAGTGGCACGCAGATGGCCAGCGCGAAGAGGGACGAGCGCACCAGGGCCCACGAGATCCGGGGGCTGTTCGGTTGGGTGGTCAATTGCATGGCGCGCTAGAACCGGAAGTAGATGAACGGGTTGTAGGTGCCTGCGGCGATGAGCATCGCCGAGAGCAGGAACGTGAGCGCCAGTCCGGCGATCGACGCCGCCTGGACCGTGCCCTGGTAGAGACCGGCGGCCTGGCCTTTGGTCCGGGCGCCCCACCGCACCACGGCCTCGGCCACCGCCGCCCGCACCGGCAGCGAGCCGATCACTCCGGCCACGAGGGCCATCACCAGCCACGGGTCGAGGTAGAGGCTCACGGGGGTCACCGCGCGGTCGCCGTACGCCCGCCCGGCCATCGCCAGCACGAAGGCGGCTGCCTGCGAGAGTGATGTCGCGCGGAAGAGCGCCCAGCCGCCCAGCACCACCAGCAGGGTGTAGACGTGCCGGAGCAGGCGCGGCAGGCGGTCCAGCACCTTGCCGAGCCCGGCACGCTCCGCGATCAGGAACGCCCCGTAGTAGATGCCCCACGCCACGAAGTTCCAGCTCGCGCCGTGCCACAGCCCGCAGAGGAAGAAGACAGTCGCCAGGTTGAAGTAGGTCCGCAGCGTGCCGCCGCGATTGCCGCCCATCGGGATGTAGAGGTAGTCGCGGAACCAGCGGGACAGGGAGATGTGCCAGCGGCGCCAGAACTCCGTGACCGACTGCGAGATATACGGGTGATCGAAGTTCTCCGGGAACTTGAACCCGAACATGTGCCCCAGGCCGATGGCCATGTCCGAGTAGCCGGAGAAGTCGAAGTAGATCTGGATAGTGTAGCAAACCACCCCCAGCCAGGCCACCTCGGGCGTGAGCTGGCTGCCGGAGAGCTGGAAGATCGGGTCCGCGCACGCCGCCGCCGTGTTGGCGATGATCATCTTCTTGCCGAGGCCGAGGATGAACCGCTTGCAGCCCTCAGCGAAGCCCGCGAGGTTCCCCGTACGCTTGACGATCTGGTCCGCGATCTCGTGGTAGCGGATGATCGGACCGGCGATCAATTGCGGGAACAGCAGGATGTAGAGCGCCAGGTCCAGCGGGCTCTTCCGCACCGCCGCCTCGTGGCGGTAGACGTCCACCTTGTAAGAGATTTTGTGGAAGGTGAAGAAGCTGATCCCCAGCGGCAGCACAATCGCCGGCAGGTGGATCTCCGGTACGTGCAGGAAGCCGAGCAGCGTGTTGGCGTTGTGGACCGCCCAATTGGCGTATTTGAAATAGAGCAACAGCGCCAGGTCGCTGGCAATCCCAGCGGCCAGCAGCGGCATCGCCCACCGGGAGCCCCGCAGCCGGTCCAGCCCCAGCGCCACCCAGTAATTGACCATGATCGAAAGGATCATGAGCGGCAGAAACCCCCACTCGCCCACCGAGTAGAAGAGCAGGCTAGCCGCGGTAAGCACCAGGTTCCGCAGCGGCTTCGGTGCGCAGTAATAGCACAGCAGCAGGAGCGGTAGGAAGACGAATAGGAAAGCCGGTTCACTAAATAACATCGCAGTTGGTACGTCGGCTCGACGCCTGCGGGGCACAAGCCCGCCGAAGTGCGATTTACGAAGCGTGACGGTCGGCCTCCCTCCGTCATTGCGAAGCGCCAGTCGGCCCCCCGGGACTTTGCCGTGTTTCCGTGGCGCTTTGGCAATCCCGTAGGTCGAGCAGTGACCCGTGCGGCACTTCGGCGTCTGGCAGGATCCGTGATCGGTCGGGATGGCCACGGGGCAAAAGACGCCCCTCGCCATGACCGGTCCCGTCGTTAGCGAGCTGCCATCCGCTGAACACCTGAACACCTGAACACCTGAACACCTGAACACCTGAACACCTGAACACCTGAACACCGAACACCCACCAT
>JAJFMS010000097.1 GCA_020696885.1 Armatimonadota bacterium
TGGCGCTCACCTTGCGGCGGAGGCTGGCGGCCTCGTTGCCCACGCGGTCCAGGATGCTCTCGTTGCGCTGGCTGCCGCTGTTCTCGAAGAGGCTGTCGAACGCCAGCGACGGGTAGACTTCCGTCGGCACCGGCGAGTCCGCGCTCATCCAGGAGATGTGCGAGCTGTAAGCCATCGAGAAGTTCGACTCGTGGAAACCGGTGAGCGGCTGCTCGCACGCCAGCACCAGGCTGGGCTGCACCGTCTCCTGCCCGAGGCGGGTGGCGAGGACCTGGTCCACGCTGATACCGCCGTGCAGCACCGTTCCACGGGTGAGCGGCATCCCGGAAAGGATGTTGCCGGTCATACCCGGGTGGATGCCCACGCCCACGGACGGCTTGTTGAACAGGCCGTTGATGACGTTGAGCTTGGTCTTCAGGCCTTCCAGCGGCTGCAGGCTGGGGCTGAGCTCCATGTTGGCGCCCTCGCCCTTCGCCCACCAGCTACCGGGGCTGATACCGGTGCCCATGAACTGGACGATGAAGCGCTTCGGCAGCGCGCTGGCCGGCGTGGCCGCCACGGCCGGGGCGCCCCACACCGGAGCGGACTCGAGCCAGGGGAGAGCCATGACAACACCGGCGCCATGGAGGAAGATGCGGCGGGAAAGGCGCGCCTTGCGGATGGAGGCTTCGTCGTGGTTAGGCATGGTGCTCAGTCTCAAAGATCGCGGTATCAGTCAGCCGCTCAGGTGGATCAGGGCGTCAGATTAATAGTTCTACGTAATCGCCGGGATGCATGGCACCCACGGCGCTCCGGATGTCATCAATTCGCTATCGGATCGTGGCCAGGAAGCAGACAGCAGCACCAGGATCGCCAGCGAGCGTCCAGCCAGGTTCTGCTGGTATTTCAAGTTCCGGTCCGTTGTAATCAACAATTCGTAGCCCGCCGCTTCCGCGGCAGCCAGCAGTGCTCCGTTTGTCGGATGTGACCAGCCCCGCTCGTAGGCGGTGTCAACCGAGTGCTCCTGCAGTTGGCGCCGCAGCGGCACCGGCGTGCCCTGATCGAACAGGATCTTCATGCAGCGGGGAGGAGGGCACCGGCGGCCTCCCAATCCAACACGGATTCGACTTGGGACCGCTGCACACCGGGGAACCATGCCAGGAACTGTTCGATGGACGCGCCATCGCGGAGATTTTCGAAAAGTGCGGAGACCGGAACGCGGGTGCCACGGAAGATCCAGACCCCGCTCACCGTCTCGGGTTCCCTCTCCACGGCATCACATTCGTCCCACGCTTGCATCTTTCGCACCCTTCCACGCCAGAGTACACCCCCGGGGCCGCGCTTTGAAAATATGGATGCCCGAAGGGGGGCGCGGTTTCGGAGAAGTGCGGAAGTGGCGGCAGATTCGGAGAAGTGGTCAACTGTTCAGTAGCATATTATAAAGTCTGGACGCGGCTCAGGGCAAGTACGGCCTCATCCGAGGAGCGCCAGCACCCGCGGCGAGATCGGACTCGAAGCGGGCGATCACCTGCTGATGCCGCCGGATCAGCTCTTCCACGTCCCGGATGGCGAACAGGCGGCGGTTGCCGGCCGGCTACCGCCGCCTGTTCGCCCTCAGTTGCTCGCGACGCTCACCGAGACGCGCCGGTTGCGGAACTGCTTGCTGGTGACGATCGCGTCGACCAGCGTGCTCATGCGGTAGCCGTTGCCGACCAGCTTCTGGCGCATCTGGAGGAGCAGCGGATCGTCTGACGCCTGCAGCCCGCGTCCCAGCGAATACGCCAGCAGCTTTCGGCAGAAGTTGTCGACGAACTCGGTCTGGCGCTTCTCGCGGAGGAACTCCCGGAGGCCGGCCAGGCCGCTGCGCTCCACCCCGCCGGGGAACGGCGCCCGGACGTCCACCGGCTTGCCGCCGAGGTCCTTCGCGCGCTGATCACCGATCGGCCCGTAGCCCTCGAATACGAGGCCGTAGGAGTCGAAGCGGGCGTGGCAACCGGCGCAGGCCGGGTCCTGGCGATGCCGCTCCAGCGCCTGTCGCAGGGTCTGGTCGCCGAGCTGGCCTTCATCCTTCGGCAACTCCGGCACGGTGGCGGGAGGCGGCGGGATGTGCTCGCCCAGCACCTTGCGTACCAGCCAGTAGCCGCGCTTCACCGGGCTGGTGCGGAGACCCGGGGAGTTCTGCGTGAGGAACACGGACATCGGCAGCAGGCCGCCGCGGCCGTATTTCTCCGCATCGTCCACGCGCACCCAGGCGTTGGCGGGCACCTTCACGTCGTCCATGCGGTAGTGCTTCGCCAGCGCGGCGTTCACGAAGGTGTGCTTACCGTAGAGCAGGTCCAGCACGGAGCCGTCGTTCTGGAAGCCGTCCATCAGGAAGCGGATCGGCTCCTCGAACATCGCCTGGCGGAGGTCGTCGTTGAAGCTCGGGAACCGCTCGCGGTCCACCGCGTTGTGCTCCTCGAAGCGGCGGAAGTCCAGCCAGTTACCGCCGAACTCCGTGGCCAGCGCCCGCACGCGGGGGTCCTTCAGCATCCGGCGAGTCTGCTTCGCCAGCACTTCGGGACGGTGCAGGTCGCCCGCCGCGGCGTGGGCCAGCAGCTCTTCGTCCGGCACGCTGGACCAGAGGAAGTAGCTCAGCCGGCTCGCCAGGGCGTAATTGGAGAGCGGCTTCACCACGGTGTCGTCTTCCGCGCTGGCCGGGCCGGCGGCGCCGACGGCAGCCAGCTTCACGCGGCCCATGCCCGGGGTGGCCACAGAAGCCTGCTGGTCCACCCGGTAGAGGAAGTTCGGCGACATCAGCACGCTCACCAGCACGTCGCGGAGCGCTTCGTCGTGCGTGAGACCGCCCTTCTGCCGCGAGCTGCGGTAGAAGCCCAGCAGGTCGGTCCGCTCCGCCGGGGTCAGCGGGCGGCGATAGGCGCGGCGCGCGAAGTCGAGGATCCCGTTCAGGTGCGCCGGCTCGGCGGCGGCTCGGACCTTCTCGATCGCGCGGATGTTGGCGGAGGTGAGGCGGAAGTGCTCCTCCATCGCCTTGATGGCCGGGGACTCGGAAGCCTTGTCGCCCGCATTCTTGCGAGCCTTGCCCAGGTACGCGTCCGCCAGGCGCTTGATCTTCACGTCCGAGATCGCGTCTTTGTCCTCAGAGCGGGCGAAGTCGAACGCATGCTCCGTGATGGTGTGCGCCTCGGCGCGTTCGTAGAAGATGAACTCCAGGTGCATGCGCTCCTGGACCTGGGCCAGCATGTCGAAGTCCACCCAGAGGCGGTCCAGCTCCTTGCGGCCGTTCTCGTCCAGGATGAGCTCCGCGAGGGGAGTGTCGTCCCGGAAGTAGCCCATCATGTTGTGGAAGCCCGCGCTGAGGAGCCGGCCCCGGTCACCCGGATCGTAGAACTCCATCCGACCGCGCTCCGCAATGTAGAACGCATCCGGGAAGACGTTGGCAAACTTCTGGAACGACGCCAGGTAAGGAGCACGCACCGCCTCGTCCGCGGGGACGAACAGGTCCGGGTCCTGCTCCATCAGCTCCGGCTCTTTCGCGTCCTTCGGCTTCTCCCGGCGGCGGGGCCGCGGGTCGACGGAAACCGGCTTCGGCGCGCCGCCGATCTGGAGCGGCTCGGGGTTCAGCGTGCGGCGGTTCGCGGCGTACTGCCGGTCCTTCCACAGCAGGTTCCACTGCCCGCCGGGCGAGAAGCCCGGGAGCTGCAGGTTGTTGAACTTGGAGGCCACCTTCTCGCGGAGGTCGGTCGTCCACTCCCGCATCTTCACGCAGCCGTCGCGCGCCACTTCCGGCTTGGCCGGGTCCGGCGCCGGCAGGGCGTTCCACATGCTCTGCAGCTTGGCGATGGGGCCCACCTTCTCCGGCTCGTTCAGCGTCTTCCACACGAGCTCGAGGTAGCGCGGGCTCACCTTGGACTGCGCCGCCACCTGCTGCAGCGTGGCCTGCGGGGTGCCGAGCGCGGCGCGGTGGCGATACCGCCACGCGGCCTGGAAGTAGTCCGCGAAGTCCGTGGGCTGTCGCTTGTAGAAGTCCACGATGCGCAGGATGGAGTACTTGTCCCGGTCCGTCTCCACCAGCACCGGGTGCGGGGCGAAGGCGATGCCGGTGGAGTTGAGCACCAGGTGGTCCGCCACGGTGCGGGCGGCCTGCAGGTACTTCTTCATCAGCGCGGGCGAAACGGTGAGCGACTCGCCGGAGTTGTCGAACCCTTCCTGGTTGGCAGGGTCGACCGGAAACTCTTTGGTGGGGCGCAGGTCCGCGCCGGTGAGGTCCCGGATGGAGTAGTCGTACTCGGAGTTGCTCAGGCGGCGGGCCAGCACCAGGCCGGGATCGCCGGCGTTGCGCTCCGCCTCGTACTTGCGCATCCCCTTCAGCCAGGCCAGCACCGCGTCGTTCTGCGCGGCGGTGGGGCGCTTGGTCACCCCCTTCGGCGGCATGTCCTTCACGGTCAGCCGCTCCACCATCAGCCCCAGGTGCGCGTAATCCGCGGCCGCGGCGGCCATGCTGGTGTAGGTGGTGAGGTCGAGCTGCGCCTGCGGCTTATCTTTGCCGTGGCAGGAGACACAGTAGGTCTGCAGGAATGGCCGCACGGTGGTGGCGAAGCGCTGTTCCAGCTCCGCGCGGGTGCGATCCCCGGCCGCGGGCCCCGCCGGCTTGCGGGGCGCTGCGCCGGCACGGGAGGCGTCCACGCAGAACAGCAGCGCGGGCAGCATGACAAGGGCGGAGACGGCGAGGCCGAGCGCCGGAGAACAAGACCTGAACTTACGGGACATCAACTTGCATACCTCGGGCACCCCGGCGCGACGATCCCGGCGCGGGCGCTCTATTAACATTATGACTCGTCGGTCTTAAACGTGCTTCGGGGCAATAGTTAGCAATGCAATTGCGACTTCACTGACGGGGTGCGTGGGGGAGGTAGGCGAGCCGCGCCCGGCGGCGCCCCCTCCATGTTACCGGCTAGAGCGCGGCCCGGTTCCAGGAACGAGATCGAAAGCGCCGGCGCCCGGATCCGTCACTCATCGCGCATCAGCCGGAACGACGGGAACCACTGCGAAAGCAGGTGGAGGAAGAACACCAGGGCCGGTATGCCTACGAAGAAGAACAGCAGCGTCACCAGCACGAAGTGCCCTTCCACCACGTTGAGCAACCGGTTGCTGAGCGTGGGCCGGGCGCGCTCTTCCGCGCTAATGCGGATGAGCTCCGCCGCCTGATGCGTGAAATGATCGGCAACGCGCGCCGCCTCGTCCCGGGCGTGACCCGGTACCGGCACCGCGACGATATACTTGGGGGCGCCGTCAGGATCGCCGCCGAACTCCAACCAGGCGGCGCGCAGCACTACCTTCACGTCGGCCACATACCGGAAGTCGAAGGTTTCGCCGCCTATCCGCACCTCATGCTCGCGGACCGTCACTTCCATACCGGAAGCCGGAAAGTCGTCCTGGAGCTCCAGCGCGCAGCGGACCGCGCCCGGCTGCTGCTGGTAGGCGCGCACGTCACGGATAAACTGGCGCCACGTGGCCGCATCAACGGTCCAGTAGGCGAGAACGGTCTCGATCCGCGGTCGTTTAGGCATGGTGGTTGCGGGAGCGGCCGAGATCAGAAGATCCCGGCCGGTAGGGAGCGACCGGCGATTTCGCGGTCGCCGGGGCCGCTTGAAATCGCTGGCAAGCGGTGCCTCCGTGATCGTACCGCTGACCCACGCGGCGAGTGTGAGCTGGCGGAGGTGATCGAACCTGAATGGCGAGCCTTCCGCAGATCGGATAGAGTTGGAGAATGCGCCTTATTATACGGCTCCCGGGCATTGGCGACTGTGGGATTCGATCGAGGAGTCGCGATGGAGGACTCACTGATGATGGAAGACCGGGCAAACACTGTCCAACGCGCCGACGTGCCCCTGGAGCGCGATTTGTTTCTTCGCACGCTGATCCGTGAGCTAGCGGGCACGCTGCAGGACGTAGTGGGGCTGGAAGAAGCCTCGGGGTTTGTAAGCGTGGTGGGGCAACGTGTCGGGGACCAGATCAACGACGGCTACAAGGCAGCCCTGCAGGTAGAAAGCCTATCCCGGGAGCAGGTGGCGGACGTGCTGGTGGATTTGAAGCGGCGCATCCACGGCGATTTCTACATCATCGAAGAGAACGAGGAGCGGATCGTCTTCGGCAACCGGCAGTGCCCCTTCGAAGACAAGGTCATCGGCCGCCCGGCACTCTGTATGATGACCTCCAACGTGTTCGGCGTCATCGCCGCCGAGAACCTGGGCTACGGAAAGGTGGTGCTGGAGCAAACCATCGCGCAGGGGGATGCCGGCTGCCGGGTGGTGGTCTACCTCCGGCCGAGCGACCAGGCCGAAGCAGCGAACGGTCGCGAGTACTTCCAGAGTTAATCCAACCGCGTGCCGACGGAGCCATTCCTCCAATTCGCTAACCTCCTCCCGGAAGCGCTGCTCCTGGTCTCCGGCCAGGGTACCATCCTGGCCGCAAATCGAAGCGCCGGGCATCGGTTGTCGCTCCCGCCCGGAGAGCTCGCGGGTCGGCGGTTACCACAACTGGTAGCCGAGCCCGAACAGGTGGTCGGCGATTATCTGCTTACTTGTTCCAGAACCAGGAGCCTGGTGCCTATCACGCTCACCCTGCTCGGTCCGGGTGGCGGGCAGATCCCATGCCGGGTGGAGGGCGCCGTCTACCAGCCGCGAGCCGGCGTCGAGCCGGCGGTCCTGCTGCTGCGGCTGACTCCCAAACGGGAGACGCCCAGCCAGTTTGCCGTGCTCACCCGCCAGGTCCAGGACCTGAACCGAGAAGTGGCCCGCCGGCAGAAGACCGAACAGGAGCTCCGCGAGCAGCGGGAGTGGTTCCGCGTCACCCTCTCCAGCATCGGCGATGGGGTGATCGCCACGGATCAGCAGGGGCAGATCCTCTTCCTCAACCCGGTAGCCGAGATGCTCACCGGCTGGAGCCGGGAGGAAGCCCTCGGCAGGCAGATGGGCGAGGTGTTCCACATCGTGAGTGAAGAGACCCGGGAGCCGGTAGCCAACCCGGTCCGGAGGGTCCTGGCCGAAGGCATCGTGGTGGGCCTCGCCAACCATACGATCCTCATCTCCCGGCAGGGCCGGGAGTGGCCGATCGCGGACAGCGCGGCCCCGATTCGCAGCGCGGAGGGGCGCATCGTCGGGGTGGTGCTCGTGTTCCTGGAGATCACCGAGCGGAAACGGATCGAGGACCAACTCCGGCGCCAGACGCAAGACCTGCTCGAGGCAGACCGTCGGAAAGACGAGTACCTGGCGATGCTGGCGCACGAGCTCCGCAACCCGCTCGGAGCGGTCAGCAACGCCCTGAATGTGCTGGAGCGAACCCAGCCAGGCAGTTCCGCGTATCTTCGCGCTCAGGATGTCGCGAGGCGGCAGATCCAGCAGCAGGTGCGGGTGGTCGACGATCTCCTCGATGTGTCCCGTATTACTCGCGGGACGTTCCTGCTCCAGCCGGAGCGGATCGAGCTCGGCGAGCTGTGCCGGCAGACCGCGGACGACTTCCGGCCCGCGTTCGATCAGGCCGGGATCCGGCTATCACTGGAGCGGCCGGGCCACGAGGTGTGGGTGGACGGTGATCCGGTGCGGCTCACCCAGACCCTGGTGAACCTGCTGAACAACGCGCAGAAGTTCACTCCTCCGGAGCGCCAGGTGCACGTTGGGCTTGAGGTGGACGGCCCCGGCGAACGAGCAGTGCTGTCGGTCAGCGATACGGGAGCCGGGATCGCTGCGGAGCTGCTCCCCCATGTGTTCGAGGCATTTCGCCAGGGCGAGCAGACTCTGGCGCGCTCGAGCGGTGGGTTGGGCCTGGGCCTGGCCCTGGTAAAAGGGATTGTAGAGCTCCACGGCGGCACCGTCTCGGCGCACAGCCCCGGCCCGGGACAGGGAGCCACTTTCACAGTGGTGCTGCCCCTCGCCTCCCAGCCCACCGTGGTAAAGCCCGTCACCGCACTTCACGGGGACACGGTTGGGCTCTCGATCCTGATCATCGAGGATAATGCGGACGCCGGGGAGACCCTGCGGGACCTGCTGAAACTCTGGGGTCACCGCGTGGACCTCGCGCTTTCGGGCGCCTCCGGGCTGGAAGTCGCCGGGACCCTCCGGCCTGACGTGGTGCTCTGCGACATCGGCCTTCCGGACATCGATGGCTTCGAGCTGGGCAGGCGGCTGCGCCGGAACCCGGCCACGGCGCACTGCCACCTCGTGGCAGTAACGGGCTACGGGCAGGCCCAGGATCGCGCCCGCACGGCCGAGGCGGGCTTCGATCATCACCTGGTGAAGCCGGTAGACCT
>JAJFMS010001154.1 GCA_020696885.1 Armatimonadota bacterium
TGCTCGCTCAGGTCGCTCCGCGGCTCGGCCTTCGGGTTGTTGCGGTCCCGTATCGGCGGCTAACCCGGTCCCGTGACCTCCGAGGGTTCGATCATCACCCCAATGCTGGCGGCGCGCGCCTTGCCGCTTGCCAATCCGTGTTCATCTATCCAGCTGCGGTTAAATGCCACTCGGATAGGCTGTGATACAGTACCGCGGCATCTGCCCCACCGTTGCTGCTGTCCGCTCGATCTGTCGCCCACTACGCCCATGCCTCTAGCCGAAGACGTTCTCAACGACCTGATTGCCATGAGCCGCCGCCTGGCGGACCCCGCGCTCGACTATGTGATCCTCGGCGAGGGCAACACGTCCGCCGGGATCGACGGCAACACGTTCTTCGTGAAGGCGTCCGGCGTGACGCTGCGGGACATCCCGGAGAGCGGGTTCGTGCGGGTGCGCCGAACCCCGATCCTGGAGCTACTCGACCGCCCGACCGTCACGGACGACGAGGTGCGAGACGGCATGCTCGCGGCGCGGGTGGACACCACCAGCCCGATCCGCCCCTCGGTGGAGACGCTCTTCCACGCCTACCTCCTCTCCTTGCCGGGGATCAACTTCATCGGGCACACCCACCCCACGGCGGTCAACGCCATCCTCTGCTCCCAGCGGGCGGAGGAAGCGGTCTCCGGCCGCCTCTTCCCGGATGAGATCGTCTGCTGCGGCCCCGCGCCCTGCTTCGTGCCGTACGTGGACCCGGGCCAGCCGCTGGCACGGGCGATGAAGGAGCGCGTGGAGTCGTACATCGACGCGAACAACGCGGCACCGCGCATCATCCTCATGCAGAACCACGGCTTCATCGCGCTCGGCAAGAGCCCGGAGCAAGTGGAGAGCGCCACGGCGATGTACGTGAAGACCGCCCGCATCATCCTGGGCACCTATGCCCTCGGCGGCCCGAACTTCCTGACGCCGGAGAACGTGAACCGGATCTACACCCGCCCGGACGAGAAGTACCGGGAGAAGCAGATCGGCGTCGGCTGATCCCGCGGTAAGGCGCTTCGGTCCACACGGCTGCGTCCGTTCCCCCGCGACCCGGGTCTCAGCGTCCTCCGGGTAGCACCGCAGTTGTAGCTCGAGTGACTCTCCCGGGACGCGGCACACGTTCGTGCGACGAAGCCCAGTGTAGCCCGTAGCGGATTTCAGCGGCCGTCGCGATCGAGGTGGCTCACCTCGCCCGTTCCTCGCCCGAAGGGCAGCCAGCGCGGGCTGCCCTTCGGGCGGATAGCGCGTTCGGTCACGACCAACTGTCCTCGGGACGGGCATGCACCGTTAACGCCGGTTGTCGCCGTGATCGAACGCCGCAGGAGGCGGCTGCCTACGGTTTGCTTGGACGTTATCGCCCCTTCAGCCCCTCGTTGTCCAGCGCCCCGAGCGCCTCGATGAGCGTTGCAGCCTCGTCCACGGAGTTGTAGTGGGCGAAGCTGGCGCGGGCGATGGAAGGCCGGCCGAGCCCGCGCAGCACCCCGGCGGAGTAGTGGCTGCCCGCGGCCACCTGCAGCCCGGCCAGCGCCCAGAGGTGGGCTTCCAGGTCCGGCGTCGCCACCGCTCGCGACTCGAAGGCGAAGGTGGGCACGCGCTCCCCGGCTCGCTCCGGCTCCCGGACTCCGAACAGCGGCACGTCCGGCAGCGTCTCCCAACCGCGCAGGATCTCCGCGGAGAGCTCCTGCTCGTACTCGCGGATGGCGGTCATGACTACTTTGAACAGGCGGCGCTCCCGGGGAAAGCCGGTCAGCTTCCCCACGAACGCCGGCTCCAGCCGCTCTCCCAGCCGCTGGAGGTACTCCAGCGCCGCGGTGACGCCGGCCACGGTGACGTTGTTCAGCGTCCCCCATTCCAGCAGCGTCTCCGCATCCGTGTGCGGCTCCACGCGAAACGGATCCAGGCGCGCGGAGAGCGACGCCTTGAGCCAGAGCACGCCGCAGTTCGGCCCGAACAGCTTGTAGGTGGAGAACGCCAGCGCGTCGGCACCGCTGGCGGTGACGTCCAGGGGCAGGTGCGGGGCGGCGTGGACTGCGTCCAGCACCACGATCGCCTGCGGAGCGCGCTCGCGGACGATGCGCACGGCTTCGTCCACGCGGATCAACGTGCCCAGGCCGTTGCCGGCCACCGTTACTGCCACCACGCGGGTCCGGTCGTCCAACAGCGTGGCGAAGTGGTCCAGGTCCAGGTGCCCGTCCGGCAGCATCCCGGCGCGGCGGACCTCCCAGCGGGCGCGCCACTCCCACGGGCTGATGTTCGCAAAGTGGTCGCAGTCGGTGACCACCACGTTGTCCTCGGCTGCCAGGCTCGGCTCCAGGCCTTCCCGCAGCTTGTACAGCGCCGAGGTGGTGGACTCCGAGAGGAAGATCCGCTCATCCGGAACCGCATCCGCCACCGCCTGCGGCACGAGGGTGCCCGCGGCGTTATCCAGGTAGATGCGGCGCTGCCCGTTCCGCAGGCTCTCGATCTGGGGGAACTGGGAACGAGCCCACGGAACCAGGCGCGCAAACGAGGTGTCGACCATTGAGAACCCCTGACGGTGATGACCCTGACCGTTCGCGCCGACTTCCACAGACGGAAGCCCCACGCGGACGCACCATCCGAGGTTGCCGCCCGCAGCCGGCAATTCCTGCATTTGGCTCAGTGACGGCGAGCGATCTGCAATCTGGGCAAGCAAGTAGCGCTGGAGGGCGGGGGCTACTCGGGAACGCGTAAGACATGCCGCGTAATGCGTAAACTCCTCGCGCCACGGCGGTTTCTTTACGCATCACGGATTACGCATTACGGGGCGTCCGCTCGTTCACCGCAGCCTTCGTCACTCTACCCAGATCAGGGAACGTGCCTCACAGTCGGCAATCAGGCAAGGGCGAGTGCCGAGAAGGCGAAGCCCGCGGCGGTGACCACGAGGACGCCGGCGAGGACCAGCAGTACCCCATTCCGGCGAAAAAGTCCGGTTAACGCCAGCACCGCGGCGACGACGAAAGCAGCAAAAACGGGAGCGGGGAGCGCACTGAGTTCCATGGATACCTCTTGGAAAGCGCGGCGGCGGGGGTGACTACAACACTTCTGTCGGCACACTTCCCGCTAGCTCGTAGCCGATTTTCAACACTTCGCCAAACACACACTTTCCCTGCGTCTATCCGGTGGCGCGGGGCAGTTGACCCGGCGCCCGGAGGCCGGTACCATACCCCCGGCTCGCCCGTTGCACGCGACATCAGGAAC
>JAJFMS010000098.1 GCA_020696885.1 Armatimonadota bacterium
ACGCGAGTGTTCTCCCGCGCCGCAACCCGGTGGTTGTCCGCCACAAGGCCCACGGCTACGGTCACTACGCCGACCGCCAGCCCGAGCCGGCCCGCAACACTATCTTTGGTCATCCTACTCCTCATCGCGGTCGCTGTACCGGAAACTACTACACGGCCGACATCCAACCGCGCCGCCCGGCCCATGCCCGTGGTCGCCCACTGGCCAACCGGGCTTTCCGTAAAACTATAGCCAAGCGACCCTATCCTATTTAGGGTAGGAGCCGCTCGATCCCTGCTCAGAACGCGACATTTCTGTGATAGCCGAACCGAACCTGGGTTTACACGGGGGATTGTCGGTTGAATGCAGGAAAAATTAGCATTCGAGCGCTATCGATTGTGCTGGGAGCGAGGGAGGGCCGAGGTAGAGGCCGGGTGTTGGGTGTTGGGCCTTGGGTGTTGGGGGACGCGCGGCAGGCAGCGTGAGAGGCGGGACGGGCGTGGTCGCGGGGGCAGAGCGGCGCAGGTGCACCGATCCGGCTCGCACTTCAAACCTCGTCGCTCGCACTTCCCGAGGGGGGCTCAGCCGATGCGGAGTGCCTGGTAGGTCTCCGGCTCGGCCGGGAGGGTGGATTCGAAGTCGTTCAGCGGAGCGGCTAGTCTTGCCGGAAGCAGTGGACGGATACTCCACAGCACACCCAGGTGGATGAGCATGAGCACGCAGAGCACCATGCCGGCCTCCGGGCCGAAGCTCCCGCCGGTAAACAGGTCCGCGCCGGGCGCGGTGGTGCGGACGATGGACGCGGGCACGTCCATCCCACTCACCGGGAGGCCGAAGACCGGCCCTTCCATCAGGTTCCAGCCGGCGTGGAGGAAGATCGCCAGCCACAGGTCGCCCGTGATCAGCACCACGGTGGCCAGGTAGAACCCGGCCAGCAGCAGGCCGACGATGGCGAGCGGGTACTTCTCCATGTGGGGATTCACGCCGTGGAATGCGGCGAAGAGCACGGAGCTGCCGATCACCCCACCCCACGCCCCCCAGGAGCGCCGGCCCGCGTGCATCACGTAGCCGCGGAAGCTGATCTCTTCCACCGCCGCAAACGGCAGCAGGATCACCAGGCCCACCGCCGCCGTGAGCAGGCCACTCGGCCCGGGGACCAGGCTGTCGAGCCGGTACCAACCCAGGCTGATCCCCGTACCAACTACGGAAATGAACAGCACGGCAGCCAGACCCAGCCCGCTCGCGGCATCCTTCCAGATCCCCGGCCGCCAACGGAGGCCCAGATCCGAGAGTTTCGACCGCTCGAGCCAACGAGCCGTCAGCGCCGTGTAAGCGAGCACCAGGAGCACCGAGGCATAGCCGAAGAAGGCGAACAGCGCCGACCAGACCGGCAGACCGGGCCCGGAGGCGTCCATCAAGCTGCCGGCGCCGCCCGGCGAGGGCCGGCCCTGAAGCGCCCCTGCCAACAGCAGGGCGAACGCCAGCGCCTGTTGGCTGCCCATTTCCACCACGAGGAAGCCGATCAGGTAGAGGATCAGGCTCAGCCAGCCGGGCAGTCGCGGTCGCCGGGCCGAAGGCGCCGCGCCGGCGACATCTGGAGTGAGACCGGCGGCGCCAGGCGTTCCTACGGGCGGCGCCGGGCGCCCGTTAGCGATCCCAGCCACGCGAGCGTAGCAGCCGGGGCAATACATCCGCCCCAGCAGCGGATGCAGGCACCCGGCGCAGTGCGGCTGCGCGCAGTATTCGCACGTGCCGCTGCTCGGGATCTGCGGGTGGAGGAGGCAATTCATGGGGCGGGAAGCGCGTAGATCGGGTTGGTGTAGATCCACGGGCGCGGCTCATCACCAAGACGAACCCACGCTTCTACCCGGTACACCCCCGGATCCTGCACTTCGTACGTAAGTTCCACGCCCTCAGCGCGGCGCACCTCCTGCCCGTTCCGCAGCAACCGGATCTCGCACGGCCCAGGCGTGCGCACGGTGAGCACCGGATGGTCCGCGACGCGGACGTCACCGCCCATCTCGACGGTCCGGTCCCCGGCCTTCGCCTCGTAGCGGAATCCGGTGGGGTCCGCCATCCAGTCGAAGGCCACGTAGGCCCGCCCCTTCTGGAGCGCGTCGAACAGGGCGGGCTCCGTCACTTCCGGCGCCAGCACGTGCGTGCTCACGTAGCCCAGGCTCACTTCATACGGGTCGAACTGGTGGGAGAGGAGCGGAGCACCGGGCTTCACGGAACCGAGCAGGAAGAGCGGCAGCTTGTTCTTCGGCACGGCGCCGACCACCTTACCAAGGGCGTCCTTGATCTGCAGGCCGTCGTCGACCACTTCGAACGAGACCCCCACGTTCTGGTGAGAGTCGTTGCCCGCAAGGCCGACCACCCTCCGTCCCGTGGGCAGGAACCGGAGGTTCAGCGCGTCCCACCGCTTGAGCACCTCGGTCTGCTCGTCGAAGATCGAGGCGAACGCTTCCGGCTGGAACTTCTTCAGGGTGCCTAGCAGCGAGAGGGTCTTGAGCGGGTTCTCGGTACGGAGCTTGCCCAGCACCTCTTCGAAGCCGCTGTCCTTCGCGTCCGCGTGGCTG
The DNA here is from genome assembly GCA_020696885.1 of Armatimonadota bacterium. Next base: position 2,559 of record JAJFMS010000098.1, read on the forward strand.
TTGTAGATCTCCATCCCCACGTAAGGGGGTAACTCCCAGTCCGCGTCGGTCTTCCGCTGCTCCGGATGGGCCACGAACCCGATGCCGTCGGTACCCTGCAGGGAGCGCAGCACGTCGGCAGCGTGGTCGCTCGGTGACCAGTCCGCTTTCGCGCCCCGCCAGACGAGCAGTCCGTCACTGAGCTCGGCACCCGGCACGAACAGCACGCCGTCCTTCTCGCCGCGCAGCCCTTCCGTCTGCCACTTCCGATCCGCGGTGGGGTGCTCGGTCATGAACATCGCCCGGATTCCGGCCGCCTTGGCCGCGGCGATCAGTTGCGGCTCCGTCACGCGCGAATCGTGCGACAGACCGGAGTGCGCGTGGAACACGCAGCGGACATCCCGCAGCTCGCCGGTGCGCTCGGCGGGCATCACGCTCTTGCGCAACTGCCTCGCGCCCTGGCGCAGCCCGGCCAGGTACGGCTCCTGCAAGCGCATCGCCAGCGACGAGGAGAATACCGGCGCGGCCGCCAGCAGCAGCGGGAGTAGCAGGTACCGGGTGCGGGATCGGGGGCTTCTCACGGCTTGCCTCCACGCTTCTGCTCGTCCATGCCGTCTTCGGCAGGGGCATTCGCCGCTTTGAGACCCGCCTCGAGCGGTGCGATGTCTCCGCCGATGAGCCGGCCCAGCGCTAGCGTCAGCTCCTCGCCGAACGTGGGGCCGAAGAACGACACCGTCACTTCATAGCCGCCCTTCTTCATCTCGGACTGCGTGAGCAGGTAGCCAAGGTGGTCGTTCGCCAGGCCGATTACCGCGGGATGGGCCACCCCCTGGCGGCGAGCGTGCTCTTTGAGCAGCAGGCCGAGCTGCGTGATCGGCTCGCCGGGCATGGCGATCAGCAGCGCGTCGTTGATCGCGATGGTCTGGAGCGTGGTCTCTTTCCCGGCCCCCAACAGCGCGGCCCCCGAGGTCTGCGGCAGCGCCAGCGGCGCCAGGCGGGCCGTGAGCTTCACTTCCGCTTCCGGCTTGAGGGTCCGGTACAGCTCCAGCGCGGCCTGCCCGCCGAGCTCCCCATGGGCCTTCGCGCCCTCGAAGTTGGAGGTGTTGTCCTGAATGTTCGGAGAGATATCGCCCTCGGCGCCGTTCGCATAAAGCGCCGTGAGACCCGGCACGCTGGATTCCAGGAACGCCTGCGTGTACCCCATCCAGTCCGCGGAGAACTCCATGTTCTTCGATTCGAGCACGGTGCCGTGCGCGGTCAGGTTCAGGAGCGCCGCCAGGGGCTTGCCGTCCCGGGTATCCACGCGGAGGAGCCAGAGCGCTGGGTCCTTGATCCGGGCCTTCCGGCGGTTGCGCATAAACTTGGGCAGCCGCGACTCCCCGATCGCCAGCCGCGCGGGCTGCAGCGATTCCGCGGCCTGCTTCACGGCCCGGGTAATCCCGTCCGCCATCCCCTCGAACACGGCGGGACGGTAGGCGCCCATCGCGATCACGGCAAAGGCGCCTTCTCCATAAGCCCCCGGCCCGGAATGGGTGTGGGAAGCACAAAGCAGTAGGTTCTGGCTGGGAAAGCCGCTCCGCTCGACCACCCGCTGGCGGATCTTCGGGTTGGTGCCGATCAGGTCCGTGGTGATCAGCGCCACCCGGGTGGTGCCGTCGTCCAGGACCAGGGCCTTGGCATAGATCGGGTCGTGGGTCCCGGTAGATGGCTTGCCGAAACGGTCGCCGTATCCTCCGAGAGGGGTTCCCACCGGCGGGGTGATGTCAACCTTCGCAACCCCTGCCCGCAGCTCGCCTGCCTGTGCCGGCCGAGCGAGGCCGAGGAATAGAAGTCCCGCGATCAGTACGTATCGAAGCATCGACGTCTCCCGGAGCGGCGCATAGCCGAAACAGCGTACCCCGAAGGTAGGGGCATGTCAACCGGGCGCGACACGCCGCCTACCCCGCCCCTCCGGGCGTCGATCAACGTCGCTTCAGGTAGATGGCCCAGTTCGGATCTATCTCCAGGAGGAGGAGGTTGCGCTGGGCCTCGGCCTCGGGATGGTCCCACTCCCGCAGCGCTGTCATTGCCGCGATCCGGGCGTTCTGCCGGCCATGCCGCGCTAGCTCGGCGAGAGCGGGAATAGCAGGAACGTAGTGTCGTCGTGCCAGTAACTGGCAGGCCCGCTCCTGAACCCACATGTCGTCATCCTGAAGATAGGGCAGGATCCGCTCGGTGTCGGCGACGGGGAAGAGCTCCAGCGCTTTAAACAGCAGCGACTTCCGCTTCCGCGCGTCCTTCGCGGCTGCCGCCTGCTCCACGTGCCGCAGCGCGAGGGCCAGCTCCGCTTCATCCTGGGAAGATCGGCCGCTGGGTACGTCGTTCCGGCTCCGCAGCATCTCGGACCAGTCCTGCCCGGCGGCCGCCGCGGCCAACAGTGCCGCGTGGAACGACTCCAGGTCCGGGTAGACCGGGGTATGATCCACCTCCTCATGATCGAGGAAGCATGGGCGGCCCGTGAGCGGCCCACTGATGAACACTGCGGCGTAGTTGCCCTGGTCGTCGGTCCAGCACGGAAGGAGGGTCTCGTCGATCATCCCTGCTTCCCGCAGGAGCGGAAGGTCACCCAGGATCTCTTCGCCCGCCATCCACCGCAGCGGAAGGCTTCCCGCCGCGGACATTCCATTCCCCTGCGCATACAGGTCCCGGAGTGCGGGGGGAAGCGGACCACCCACCGCCGCCTCCAGGGAGCGGATGAGTCCCTCCCCTGCGGGAGAGTGGAAGGCGGCTCCGTGTTGAACGAGGGCTGTCACGAGATTCTGCATGGGTCAACTCGCAAATCAACGGGAGGGCGCACAGATCCGCCGGTACGCCTCATTGATCATCCGCAGCCGCTCCGAGGCGTAGGCCTGTGCCTGGGGATCGTGGCAGTAGCGGTCCGGGTGGTAAAGCCGCACCTGCCTGCGCCAGCAGTTCCGGAGCGTGATCGGGTCCGTGTCGATCGGTGCTCCGAGCACCCGGTACTCCGCTTCCAGCGGATGCGGCGGGGCGGCAGGCCGGGTGCGCCCTCGCGGGCGCTCGCGAAAGGCGGAGCCCTGCACCAGGCCCAGGCTTAGCAGGATCCGGTACCGCGCCCGGCGCCAGAACCAGTACACGGCGCTACCCTCCTCCGCGCAGGGTGAGCGTCTCCGTAAGGCTGTCTTCCAGCTCCGCCACGCGGTGCGTGAGGTTGTTGATCTCCTGGTACACCGGATCCGTGGCCTCGGAGCCGGCTACTGCATCCGAGGTCTGGATGCGGGCCACATGGCTGAGCATGTTGTCGAAGGTGCACTGGACCACCGAGAGCTGCCCATCGATCCGGTGGACCGCTTCCTCAATCCGGATGTAGTTCTCCAGCTCCTGCCGCTTCTGCCCCAGCGCCTGCTCGTACAACTGGCGGGTAGCAACATCGTGCGTCTGGTCCAGCTTCGCCTGGATCTGGATCGCCTGGCGCTGGGCATCGTGGCTGCGGAAGGACGCGAGGTACTGCTGAAGCTGCTGCCGCTTCTCCGCCAGCGAGAGGCAGTGCTGGAGCAGGGAGGTCAGCTCCACCCGGGTGTGGGGCAGCACCAGCCGCTCGGAGCCGTACATCCCGAGCAGCCGCTCCTGGGATTCCACGATCGCCGAGAGCGCCGCCGCAGTGTCCCGATCCAGCACCGTGGAGAGGTGCTCCAGCCGCGTGATGAGGTCTCGCCAACGCGTCCGCAGCATGTCCTCGCTGCTGGCGCGCGCGTAGAGCGGATCCTGGAGCCGCGACCAGATCCACCCCACGTCCAGCAGCAGCGCCCCCGCCCCGATCATCCACGCATCCGGCGTCCCGACCAGCAGTACCCCGGTCGCACCCAGGAACAGGGAGAGCGGAGACGTTGCGGCCCGCACCAGCACCTTCCCTAGCAGCCGCTCCCGGTTGGGGAGGCCGGAGATCGGGGTCACCGGGGGAGATGAGCGTTCGTAGCGGGGATGGGACATCGGTGTTGGGTGTTAGGTATTGGGTATTGGGTGTTAGGTGTTCGGTGTTGGCTGTTCGGTTGGGGTGAGCGCTCGAGCGCTGTTCCGGGTCGAGTTCGCAAGCAGAAGTCGAGAAACAGCCGACGGTCCTACCGAGCATTTGGTGCTGGGAGTCCCACCAAGCGATGCCTGCTCAACCTGTCGGTAAAGACCAACGGCGGTCAGCCCCCCGTTCGCTGTCCCAAAACCCAACACCCAGCACCTAAGGCCCAACACCCGCGCGCAGCGCCCCTAAGGCACGAGAAGGGAGCAGCGGGTTACCGCCACTCCCTTCAAGAAGAACGAATCCCGGCCCTGCCGGTTACGCGTTACACTTCGAGGTTGCGGATCGGCTGCTCTTCCTTCGCCTTCTCGCTCTGGGCGATCTCGGCTTTGAGCTTGGCAAGCGGGTCTTCCTGCTGCACCACCGGCCCCATCCCCATCTGGGCCTTCATCGCGGCGAGCTGCTGATCCGCCTGCTCGGAGGCCACCACGTCTTCCAGCTTGGCCATCCGCTGCTGGAGACCGCCTTCCGCCAGCTCGTTGCGGGCATCGGCCTTGGCCTGGAGCTCCCGAATCCGCTCCTCGGCGCGGTTGAACGCCTGGTCGTGTCCTTCGAGCGAGATCCCGGAGAGCGCTTTGCTGATCTGCTCCTGAATCTTGGCCTGCTTCCAGCCGGCCACGAGGGCCAGCCGCTGGGCGGCGCGCTGCCGTACCCGGGCCTCCATCTGCTTGATGCTGGCCTTCACCGCCTCGGCCGCCTGCTCCGCCTGCTGAAGCTGCGCCTGGAGCCCTTCGATGTTCTTGTCGTAGGTCCCCTTCTCCACGAGGAGCTGGCGAGCCAGGTCTTCTTCCCCGTTTCGAAGCGCGGTCCTGGCCTTGGACTCCAGGGCCGCCGAGTGGTTCAACTGCTCCTGGAGCACGCTGCGAAGCTGATTGCGAGCCGCAATCGCCTGAACGGCGTTCTCCTTGGCCCGCTCCAGCTCCCGGCGCATCGAATCCTGTGCTTCCGCCAGGATGACTTCCGGATCCTCGGCCTTCTCCACCCCGATCAGCATCCAGCCTTTGATCAGTCTCCAGACCCTGCCGAAGATACCCATTCTCCGCCTCCATCCCAACGCGGTCCGATGCACGTACCGTAGTGCGCAATTATACCATGCGGCTTTGCCCCCCGCAAAGGAGACCGCTACCATTAACACAGTAACGGCCTGCCAGGCTGTCCGGTTGCGGACTTGGCACAACGGGTGTTAGCGATTGTATTTCGGGGTAAGCTACGAAGGGGAAGGCGGCTGCCGTCGAAAAGTTTTCCGGCGCTCGCGAGAACCGGAGGACTTGTCGCGTGGAAATCACCGGGTGGACCCTGATCGCTCTCGCCGTTGTAGTAGCGCTGAACACGCTGTTCATCGGCGGGATGTGCGTGGTGCTGTTCCTCATCAATAAGAAGATCGATGAGGCGCTGTCCCAGGCCGCGCCGCTCCTGGAGCGGGCCACCGAAACACTCGGTCGGGTCGAGAAGACGACCGTGCACCTTCAACAGAAGGTGGACGAGGTTCTCGATAAGGCGACCGAGCTGGTCGACCAGGTGAGTGAGCGCGTGGACACGACCACGGCGATCGCGGAGGAGGCTGTGACCGAACCGCTCATCGGAGCGGCCAGCCTGATGGCGGGAATCAATCGGGGGCTGCGAGTCTATTCGGAGCGGTCC
>JAJFMS010000099.1 GCA_020696885.1 Armatimonadota bacterium
GGAGCTTGGCGGGCGAGGAGCTGAGCCAGGTGGCCCAGTTGGCAGCGCCGAGGTCCAGCGGATCGTTGCGTCGCTTGCGGGCCGCCGCGGCCGGCGCCTGGAGCAATTGGGCCGCGCCTGCCTGGGAGAGACCGAGCGCCAGCGGGCTGAGCGCGGCGTAGGTGAGCAGCTTGCGCCGGCTCAGAGACCGATCGGGTTGGGAGGGATACTGCATAAGGAATTCAGACCTCGGAGGTGCGGACTACATGCCCCCAAAGGGCGAGAAGCTAAGGAATAGCAGGCAAGTCGGCGATCAGACCGCAAGCACTTACGTGAGCAATCTTGGCCATTTCCGCTCGCACAGCCTTCTTTTTAGCGAACACGGAGGAGATTCCGCGGGCATTCGGTGGATGTCGGGGCGCAAGGGGACCGCTGGAACGGTGCTTCCGGTCCTGGAGTCAAAGCGCGGCCCCAGAAAACCATATCGGTCGTCTGGGCGGCGCTAGCGGTATTGGCGAGCGGGTGTACTGCCTGCGGGTGCCGTGCCCAGGCAGGCGGCGCTACTTGGGCTGGGTCGGGGGAGGGAACAGAGAGTGGGGTTTGGACATCCCTGGGGATGCTTTGCCCGCCGGCCTCCGGTGCGCACCAAAGCGGTAGGAATATCCGGCCAGTATGATGTAGTCGGCGAGGGTGCCGTCCACCTGGTACGTACCCAGCTTCTGCAGGTTGCGCTGGGTCGCCACGGGTACGTTCAGCGTGAAGGTGTGCGAGCCGGTGGAGTAGGAGAGCCCTGGCTCCACGAAGATGGAATAGCCCGGGCGGCGGAACCCGTCGTTGCCCCCGATCAGGTCTGCCTGAGGCACGCCTTCGATCCGGGTCGCCAGGCTAACGGAGAGCCCCTGCACCTTCGGCACCGGCGCGATTACGCCCACCCGCGCGAGGTACTGATCCGGCACAGAGTTGTATTTGAACTGCTGGAGGTTGTCGGGGATCGTGCCGCCGCAGAGGAACAGCACGCTGGATTCCGTGTCGTTCGTCTCGCGCGGGTTCACGAGGTAGGTGCCGGAAGCGAACAGGGTCGCGGAGCCCACGCGCTTGAAGGCCTGCAGATCCAGGTTGATCCCCCAGCCTCCATCTCCCGGCTGGATGGACTGGTCCACCGGCATCACCGCGAAGTTCTGCCCGTTGGCATCCGGGAAGCGGTCTTTGGCGTTCGAGTTGCCGGTCGGGGCCTTGATCCCCAGCCCCAGCGCGACATTCCCCTTCAGGTGGGTGTCCGGCTCCAGCAGCCAGTAGCGGCCGGTGAGGGAGATATCGCCCAGGCCGCTGGCGCTTTGGACCTGGCGCGCGCCGGGCGGAGCTACGGGTACCGGCACGGACCAGCCGCCGTACACCAGGATCGGGATGCCCAGGGTCACGTTCAGCCGCCGGGAGACGGCGTGGGTCACGCCGATGTCCAGAAGCTGCTGCTTGTTGACCACGTTGTTGCGCAGCCGGGGCCGGCGGGGGTCTTCCTCGGTGCCCATGAAATGAGTGTCCGAGCGAAGCGCGCGATAGGTGGCGGAGACCTGCCACTCGCTGCGCAGTAGGTACGGGTCTTCGCTGAGCACCGGCGAGGTCTGCCGGGCGAGGATACAACCCTGCGCGTGTGCCGTGCTCGCCGGCAGCGCCGCCCCGACGAGCGCCATCCACGGAAGGATCCGGCGGTGCTTCCAGCCCGGAACGGTGCTCATCCTCGTCTCCCTCGTCTCAAGCAGTGGTTAGATCGGTGCGAAACCATAACGGGACCCTTCTCCGGCTAGCGATCGGCCGATCGGCCGGTTAGAGGGGTGCCGATGCGAGGGAGTTGTTCACTTCGCTGCTTTCCGTTACCTGCCCTAGGGCATCCACCACCGCGATCGCATACTTCCCGGCGCCGTCCTGGCCGGCCGGCAGCTTGATCTTCAGTTTCACGGTCTTCGACTTTCCGGGGGAGAGCGCGGCGACCTTCACCTGCTTGAGCAGCGTATCGCCGGCGTCCGGCGTGGCGTCCGCGGAGAGTACCAGGCGCAGCGTGCTGGCTGCCGACTTCACGGTTCCCTGGTTCGTTACCTGCAGGCTGCCGGAAAGGGTCCAGGTGACCCGGCTGCCGGAGCCCTTGGAAGTCCGCGTATGACTCAACCAGGTCCCGGTCAGGTCCACGCCCGAGGGCGGAGTCACGTACGTGGAGTAGAACGCGCCCTGATCCCGAGGGGTCCCGGCGGTGGTCCCGCCGAACACCAGCAGGTCCAGCGCGCTTCCGCGGCCGGCTGGCCGGGCAACGGCGGCCGCAGCCGGCCGGAAGACCGGGCTGTAGTCGGCCTTCCGGGTCCAATGGGCGAGGTGGTTGATCGGGTCCACCGTGATCGAATAGGTAGCGCCCAGGTCCATTCCGGTCTCGTCCTGACCGCCCACCAGGAGGATCTGCCCTCCGGCGCCGTCCCCGAAGTCGCCGGCCGAGGCGGCGCTTCCGGTGAAGCCGTCCGGAACGTCTCCGTCAGCAGTGAGCAGAGACCAGGCGTTGCCGGTCGGGTCGAAGACCCAGACGTCGTTTTGAACGCCCGTCGCGGACGTTCCACCCAGCACGTACATCCGGCCGCCCAGCGCCACGGCGGCGTGTCCGTACCGCCCGCTGTCCGGAAAGTCCGGCAGCCGGTCCCACGTGCCGGGGAGGGAGTCGAAGCCCCACAGGTCCGCCAGTAGCGAGGCGCCGTCTCCGCCGCGCCCTCCGAACATCAGGTAGCGGTTGGCAGCGGTAGACACGGCGGAATGATCGATCCGGGGTGCCGGCTGGAGCGCGCTGCTGGAATGACGCGGCTCCCAGCAGTGGCGGAAGTCGTCGTAGTACCACACTTCGTTCAGGAGGGAGCCGCTCTCGCCGGCCCCATAGAACACGTACATATAGATCCCACTGGCCGCCGCCGCGTGACCGGAGCGCGCCGGAGGCAGGGGGGTGGTGGAGTTGAGGCGGGCGAACTTGCCCGTGGAGGCCTTGTACTCCCACAGATCCGTCAGGGCTACCGTTCCGGCGCCCGACGGAGAGCGGCCCCCATAGAGCCAGCCGGCGCCGTCGAAAGTGACGAGCGTATGCCCAACTCGCGCGACCGGACGAATAATCTGGGGCGGCACCGGGGTCCAGGTCCCCGCTGGCAGCCCGGCGTGGGCCGTGGTGCCCCAGGCGACCATTCCCAGCGCCAGGCACGCCATCCACCCGGGAACGGGCAGCAGGGGAAAATGCGATCGTTTGCCGGTACTGCTTTGACTAACCATCTCTCCCCCAACCCGGCTACGCGCACCCGCTTCGCCGGGATCTGCCCGCTCTGATAGTAACGCTGTTCAATAACCAATGGCGTCGCGCCTCGTGCGCCTGGAGAGCTCGGCGGCGTCGCCCAGCTCTCCAGGCGCGTACGAGACGCGATGCACGATCAAGCGTTCGGCGATAGCCCTGCGGTCACGGGACGATCGCCTTCCACCAACTCCCCTAGGGATACTTGGCGCCGGTCACGTAGCGCTGGTACTTCTCCCAGACTACTTCGGCAACTTTCTTGCCGACTTCCTGACCTGCCGTGTTCTCATTCGCGAAGTGGATCGCGCTGTAGACCCGGGAGATACCGGCGTGCTTGGCCGCCGAGGTGAAGGTGGGGAAGGTGAACGTCACCGGCGCAGTCGGCGTGATGCCGGGCTCGATGACGGAGCTGCCGGCCGGCAGGGTGATCGTGAACCCGAATCGGTCGCTGCCGGTGAACTTCTTCAGGAGGACCGCCGCCGTCATGCTGAACGTGGCGTGGCCGGAGTAGAAGCTCGCGAAGGGAGGGGAGACCACGGTGGCCGGCTGCCCGTAGGGCTGCCAGTCCTTACCGTCAATGGTCTGGGTTCCCTGGCCCACGCCGCCCCACGCGCGGATCTGCTTCCCAGTATACAGGTACCTGATGGCGGAAATCGGCCGCACGTAGTCATGCATCCGCTTGGCCTGCCAGCAGGCGATGCCTGCATCCAACACGCCGTTCATGGTCAAGAAGAAAACCTTGGCATCCTGGTCGATCCCGTAGCCGTCCCGGTGCGAGACGAACTGGGTGTTCAGCGCCCAGTGACCCGGGGGCAGCTCGGAATTCGGCCCGTCCGCCCAGTACTCCGCCGTCATCTTCTTGTAATCAGTGAGCGTTGCGCTCTCCTTGATGCACGCCTTGGCCTGGGCCTCATACGCGCGGGTGCCGTGCTGCGCCGGCTTCTGGCGCGGCAGGAACTGCGTGGAGGACGTGAGCGCGAACGGGGTGACGAAGCCCCAATGCGGCGCGCTGTACTTCTGGATCACGAACCCGCCGGCGCCGTCGGACACCCGCAGCGGCTGCCACCGGTTCGGATCGTTCACCATGTCCCAGGTGTTCACCGGAGCATAGCCGGTGTAGTCCGAGTACGGCGTCCCACCGTTGAGGTTCCCCAACTGGTTGGAGCCGTCCGCGTGCCGGAAGTTCAGCACGGCCGCAGCGGCCACGTTGCCGATGCCGGCCGGCGTGGTCCGGTCCACCGAGGTGTCGTCCGGGTCGTAGCCCAGGTTGGCCATGATGGAGCGGAAGCTGGCGACCTGCGCGGCCCCCGGGAAGAGATCCACCGCGGCGCGGTAGGCGGCGAAGCTCACCGCCTTCGCCTTATTAGCGTCCGTGCGCTCCGCGGTCGGGCGGCGCAGATAGCCACCGAACCGGGTGCCGACCGCCTGGGCGTCGTAGGCCGCCCACGCATCAAAGATGCAGGTGTGGAGCACCGCCAGGTGGCGCGCCACGATCGTCGGCCCGGGCTTGAGGTCCCGGATCGCCTGCAGTGCGGCTTCATCCCAGACCGTCACCACCGACTCGGCCGCTGCCGGACGGGCGGAGAACCCTGCAGCCACTGCTAATCCTAACAGCGCCAGGCGTCCGGCGCGTTCCCAACGGTTTCCCTTCATTGCTTCTTCCTCGATACCTGATTGGAGTGAGAGCCGGACGGTCCCGGTCTGTCCGGGGTACGATCGCTTCCCCTGCACTACAGATGGCGGCCGGCTTGCGACCGCCTTCGCTCGCGGCCGGCGGTACTGGATCCCTGGCCGCTGCATCAATTGGGCAAGCTCAAGCCCTCCCTCCTGCCGACCGGTCATTAAAATGCATTAAAGTAAACTTTCCTTAATCTTCCCGGGACCCCTGGCGGCGGAGGTAGCGGCGACGGTCTGGAAGCGCCGCGCCTGCCGGATGGGCGGCCTTGGGGGTAAAACCACGGCATGCGTAAACTCAGATTTGGTGTTATCGGCGCCGGCGGCTTCGCCGAGGTGTGTCACCTTCCCGGGCTGCTCACCCATCCCCAGGCGGAGGTAGTGGCCCTGTGCGGGCGGCGGCTCGACCATGCCCGCGCGATGGCGGACCGCTTCGGCATCCCGGACGTCCACACGGACTACCGCGAGCTTTGCGCGCGGGACGACCTGGACGGCATCACCATCACCACGCCCAACGCGGTGCACGCAGCGCAGGCGCACGCCGCGTTCGGGCACGGCAAGCACGTGTTCTGCGAGAAGCCGCTGGGGATGGACGTGGCCCAGGTGGAAGCGATGCTGGCCGCGGCGGAGCGCAGCGGAAAGGTCCATCAGGTCGCCTTCACCTTCCGCTACACGTACTGCCTGCAGGAGCTCCGGCGGCGCGTGCGCGCCGGCGACCTGGGCCAGCCCTACTACGTCCGTCTCCGGTTTGATAGCTGGCGCGGGCTGCAGCCGGACTGGCAGATCGGCTGGCGAGAGAAGCAGGACCTGTCCGGCGGCGGGATCCTCTACGACATGGGCTCCCACCTGTTCGACTGCGCGCGCTTCGTCCTCGGTCCGATCGAGACCGCCACCGGGTTCACCCACCACATCCCTCGCCAGCGGGTGTTCGCCCGCACCGGCGAACTGACGGACGTGGAGACGGACGACCTCGCCGCCGCCTGGTTCCGCTACGAGTCCGGCGTGCGCGGCGAATGGTTCATGAGCCGGGCCACCCCGCCGCACACGGAAAACGGCTACCTCGAGGTGGTCGGCACGGAAGGCGCCCTTCAAGCCAGCTTGAGCCGCGGGAACCTGGAGCGACTGCGGGTCTCTCGCCCCACCGCCCCCGACTGGGCGGAGCTGCCGCTGCCCCCGGAAGCGCTGGACGGGCAGCCCCATGCCCTGGGGTTGATGATGCGCAGCTTCGTGGACGCCTGCCTGCGCGGCCGGTTGGACGGCGACGTGGACGCTTCGTTCCACGACGGTCTCGCCGCGCAGCAGGGCCTGGCCGCAGTGCGGCAGTCACAGGAGATTCCGTGTTGGATGCCGCTGGCGCAGGCGACCGGTTAGAGAGGACCAGCGCGAAGCGGCTCGCCATGACGACGCTTAACCCGGGTTAGGGATCACCCGGCGCGGGTAGATTGAATCGGCCCACCCCCACCAAGCCGCCGAGAGAAACACTGGTGAGCGACCGTCCGCACTCCGCATCCGAGACCCCTCCGCCCGCGAGCAGTGCGGAACGGCTAACTCGCGAGCTTCCCCAGGTAATGCGCCTCTGGGAAGAACGGGTCCGCGCGGCTCGCGCTTCCACGCCGGATGCCGCTGCCCCTACCCTGACGGAGCTCCTGCCCGCAGTGCTCCAGGACGTGGTGGAGGCGCTCCAACGGGTCGGACGTCTACCCCGTCGCACCACGCCGGGAGCAGCCGATGAGAGGGCAGGAGGATCCCAGGCCTTCGCCGCGGGCGCCACGCTGGAGCACGTGCTGGAAGAATACGGCCTGCTCCGTACCACGCTGTTCAGCTTTCTGGAGGCCGAGGAGCCGCTCCCGCCCGCTGAGCGCGATGCCGTCTACCAGGTCCTGGAGGTCGCCACGCAGAGGGCCTCCCGCTGGTTCTCCACCGCGCATCAGGAAACGCTCCACGGCCGGGAAGCGCTCCATCGGCTGCTGGTAGAGAACGCCCGCGACTACGCCATGCTCACGGCGGACCGCGACAACCGGGTCACCTCCTGGAACACCGGGGCGGAACGGCTGATGGGTTACCGCGAAGAGGAGATCCTGGGACAGAGCGCCTCCATCATCTTCGTTCCCGAAGACCGCGCCAAAGGCGATGACCTCAAGGAGTTGGCCAAAGCTCTCGATACGGGGGAGGCGGTGAATGAGCGCTGGCACCTGCGTAAGGACGGCTCTCGCTTCTGGGGCTCCGGGATCATGCACGCTCTCTATGACCCCGCCGGGCAGTTCGTCGGCTTCGGCAAGGTCATGCGAGACCGGACCGCCGAAATGCTGGTGGAGCAGGAGCGCAGCCATTACCTCGAGCGGCTGCGGATGCTGGCCGACATCACCAGCGACCTCCTCTTCCAGAATCAACCCTCGCGGTTCATCGAGCACGTCTACGCGCGGCTGGCCCGGAGCCTGGACCTGGAAGTCTATGTCAACTATCTCGTCAACGACTCCGGGAATGCGTTGCGCCTGGCTGCTTACGCAGGGCTCCCGGAGCACGTGGCGGAGGAGATCCGCCACCTCTCGTTCGGGATGGCGGTCTGCGGGGCCGTGGCCCAGCAGCGGGAACGAGTAGTAGCGGAGAACATCCAGCAGTCTACGGATCCGCGCACGGCGCTGGTCCGCTCGGTGGGAGTTCGGGCCTACACCTGCCATCCGCTAATCGCCGGAGAGGAGCTGATCGGGACCCTCTCCTTCGGCACCACCCGCCGGGACACGTTCGCGCCAGACGAGCTGGAGCTGATCCGCTCCGTCTGCGAGCAGGTGGCGGTAGCGCTGGAGCGAGCTCGCCTCATGCAGACGCTGCAGGATCGTGCGGCGGCACTGACAGACGCCGATCAGCGCAAGGACGAGTTCCTGGCGATGCTGGCCCATGAGCTGCGGAACCCGCTGGCGGGGATCGTCAATGCGGTCCACGTGCTCAATGCGATCGACGAGCAGGTTTCTCCCCGCCAGCGGCTGCGGGATATCGTCGGGCGCCAGGCCAGCAATCTTACCCGGATGGTGGACGACCTCCTGGATGTCTCACGGATCACACAGCGGAAGATCGAGCTGCGCCGCGAGACCATCGATGTCGTGGCCGTGGCACACCAGGCTGCCGAGGCGATCCGCCCACTGGTGGAGTCTCGCGGGCACGAGCTGACCTTCGAGCCGCCGCGAGAGGCCCTTTGCGTGGAAGCGGACCGCACGCGACTGGAGCAGGTCGTCTCGAACCTGCTGAACAACGCCGCCAAGTACACGCCTCCCGGCGGCCGGATCTGCTGTTCACCCAGGCTAACCGCACCCCCGAGCGGGCCGAGGGTGGGCTTGGCATCGGCCTCACGCTGGTCCGCAGGCTCGTGGAGCTACATGGCGGAACGGTTGAAGCCAGCAGCGCCGGACCCGGCCAGGGCAGTACGTTCACGGTGCGGTTACCCCTCGCGACCGGTGATGCCGCCCCTGCGGAGTTCCCCGTCGCCATTCCAGGGAAGGTGCCGTCGCGCTACCGCATCCTGGTGGTTGAAGACAATGTGGATGCGGCGGAGACGTTGGCGGAACTGCTCCAACTCTGGGATCACCAGGTGCAGATGGCTCACACCGGCACGGCCGGACTCGACGCGGTACGCACCTTCCAGCCGGACGTCGTGCTGCTGGATATAGGCCTCGCCGGAATGAACGGCCTGGAAGTGGCCCGCCACATCCGCGCAGACGGCTCCCTCCCGCAGCCGCTGCTGGTGGCGTTGACCGGCTACGGCCAGGAAAGCGACCGTCAGCTCGCCCGTGAAGCGGGGTTCGATCATCACCTCACGAAGCCGGTGGACCCAGTGGTACTACAGCAAGTGCTGGCGTCCCACCGGCCCTGAACCGGGGAACGGTGCCCGACGCCTATCCGGAATTTTGGACAGGATGAACGGGATTGACAGGATGGGGCGGGATTGCGGCTTCCCCGCAGCGGGTGCGACCGCGAAATCAGGTAAGCTCAAGGCCGCTGCTTGGTAGGGGGCATCCGCCGTGGCCGCCGTGACTGCCCTGCCCCCAAACCTTGTCCAAGCGCCCCGCACCGCCGTGACCGTCGGCGGATGTCTGCTGTGCGCTCTGTCTAACCGTCTCCAAGCCAGGGCAAGCAGGGCCGTCGCCGTAGTTGCCCGGTCTCGGACTTCCTCCCGGCGCTGGCAGAGCCGGATCCACTCGTCGGGAGTCAGCAGGTGCAATCACGGCGGATACTCCTACGTGACTTCCTAATGCCGATGCCATTCATCCTGGGCGCTGCCGATCAATCCCGGCCGCACCACAACGCCGTTGGGTGTAGGAGCCCGCGGAGCTCACGCGGAACGGTGGGGTATGAAACGCTCCGAGCTCCTTTCACTGCTGCTCACGGCCGGCATCGCCCCGCTCTTGCTCGGCGAGACCACCGCCCGCGCCGCGGACGAACCCCTGGTCCTGAAAGACCTGGCCTACCAGTCCGGCGAAGGCGCGGACCCGGTGCGGCAT